>NZ_JBMIOP010000082.1:0-28179 GCF_049197365.1 Mycobacterium sp. THU-M104 | reverse complement strand
TATTCTACGATGCCCAACGGAGCGACCAACCCCTGGTCGAAATCCAATAGCCCGAGCCTCCGGCAGAACCAGGGCGATTCACACGAACTCCCACGGCGACCCGCACCGATTACTTCACATGTGCGGTCTGGTCCCAGTCTGGTCCCAAGCACGTCCCGGTGGGGAAATTCGCGGAGAAGACTCTGCGCAGGTCAAAGCCTAATTCTCTTCGTCGGGCTGACAGGATTTGAACCTGCGACCACTTGACCCCCAGTCAAGTGCGCTACCAAACTGCGCCACAGCCCGCATGCCGCCAGCGTGAGCGGCAGCAGGTCGAAAGCCTACCTCAAGCCGCCCTCCGGCCCGCCGAGCGACCTCACTTGTCCTTCAGCAGGCCTGCGGCGTTGTCGCCCGGGCCAGCGGCTACCGGAGATTGACTGTGAGCTGAGGGCGGGGCTTGTCGGCGTGTCGTCGCCGCGGCTTCACATCGAAAGCCCTCGGTTCACTCACGGCGCGCACTCAGCGCCGCTTGACGGTCCGCTTCTCGCGCACGCGCACGTTGATGCGGATCGGGGTGCCCTCGAACCCGAACGTCTCCCGCAGCCGCCGCTCCAGGAAGCGCCGGTAACCGGCCTCCAGGAAACCGGAGGTGAACAGCACGAACGTCGGCGGCCGGGCCGCGGCCTGGGTGGCGAACAGGATGCGCGGCTGCTTGCCACCGCGCACCGGCGGCGGCGTGGCGGCCACCACCTCCTTCAGCCACGCGTTCAGCGGGCCAGTCGGTATCCGTGCGTCCCACGACGCCAGCGCCGTCTCCATCGCCGGCACCAGCTTCTGCACCGCACGCCCCGTCGTCGCCGAGATATTGACCCGCTGGGCCCACCGCAGCTGCACCAGCTCGCGGTCGATCTCCCGCTCCAACAGCTCGCGGCGATCCTCGTCGACAAGGTCCCACTTGTTGAACGCGAGCACCAGCGCCCGACCCGCCTCGATCACCATCGACAGCACCCGCTGGTCCTGTTCGGTCAGCGGCGCCGAGGCGTCGATCAGCACGACGACCACCTCGGCCGAGTCGATGGCCGAATGGGTGCGCACCGAGGCGTAGAACTCGTGTCCACTGGCTTGGCCGACCTTGCGCCGCAGGCCGGCCGTATCCACGAACCGCCACACCTTGCCGCCCAGGTCGATCAGCGAGTCGACCGGGTCCACCGTGGTCCCGGCCACGTCGTGCACCACCGAACGCTGGTCACCGGCCAGCTTGTTCAGCAACGAACTCTTGCCCACGTTGGGTTTGCCGACCAGCGCCACGCGCCGCGGGCCGCCCGGCGCCGGGGTCGCCTCGGACACCGCCGGCAGCACGGCCAGCACGTCGTCGAGCAGGTCGGCCACCCCGCGGCCGTGTATCGCGCTGACCGCATGCGGCTCCCCGAGGCCCAGCGACCACAACGCCGCAGCATCCGCCTCGTTCTTGTCGCTGTCGACCTTGTTGGCGGCCAGGAACACCGGCTTGCCCGAACGCAACAGAATCCGTGCCGCGGCTTCGTCGGCGGCGGTCGCCCCGACCGTGGCGTCGACAACCAGGATCACCGCGTCGGCGGTGCGCATGGCCACCGACGCCTGCTCGGCCACCAGCTGCTGTAAGCCCTTGGCGTCGGGTTCCCATCCCCCGGTGTCCTGCACCACGAATCGCCGTCCGGTCCACAGTGCGTCGTAGGACACGCGGTCCCGGGTCACGCCGGGAACGTCCTGCACCACCGCCTCGCGCCGGCCGAGGATCCGGTTGACCAGCGTCGACTTGCCGACATTGGGCCGACCAACCACCGCCACGACGGGCGCCGGACCCGCCTCGGTGTGCTCGTCCAGGTCGAAATCGACTGAATTCCAATCGCTTTCGTCACTCCAGGTTCCGTCCTGCGTCATCGCACCGCTCCGCTTCGCTGCTCGACCAACTCCAGCAGGTGGGCGATCACCTGCGCCTCGGTCATGTCGCTGGTGTCGACGACCACCGCGTCGGCGGCCGCGCGCAGCGGCGAGACCGGCCGAGTGGAATCCAGATGATCGCGGCGCCGCACGTCTTCCAGCACGCGCTCGTAGTCGTCGCCCAGACCCGAGGCGACGTTCTGGTCATTGCGCCGCCGGGCCCGCGTCTCGGCCGACGCGGTCAGGAAGATCTTCACCGGAGCATCCGGCAACACCACCGTCCCGACGTCGCGGCCCTCGACAACGACGCCGCCGGGGCCCGTGGCCAGCTCCCGCTGCAGCGCGACGAGCCTCGCGCGCACGGCGGGAACCGACGACACCGCCGAGACCGCCCCGGTGACGTCAGGGCCACGGATTGCTGCTGAAACATCTTCCCCAGCAAGGCAATAACTGAGCCGATCGGGATCGGAACCGACCGACAAGTCAAGCGTGGACGCGACAGCGTCGACGGCCTGCGCGTCGGCCGGGTCCACCCCGGACCGTAACACCGCCAGCGTCACGATCCGGTACATCGCGCCGGTGTCCAGGTAGCGGGCACCCAGGGCGCGCGCTAAACCCCTTGACACCGAAGATTTCCCGGTCCCGGCGGGGCCGTCGATGGCCACTACGATATTCACAGGCCCACGGCTCGGTAGAGTTGCCCGACCTCGCCGCGGCTCAATGACCGGATGCTGCCCGGCCGCTGCTCCCCCAACGAGACCGGCCCGAGCTCGATACGTACCAGCGCCTCCACCGGGAAACCGGCGGTGCCCAGCAGCCGGCGCACGATGCGGTTGCGCCCTTCGTGTAACGTCAACCGCACCAGCGTTTTTCCGGGGATGGCGTCCATCACGGCGAAATCGTCGACCCGTGCCTGCCCGTCATCCAGCTCGATGCCCGCGCGCAGCCTCTTGCCCAGCCCGCGCGGCACCGAACCGGACACCGTCGCCAGGTACGTCTTGGGCACCTCATGGGAGGGGTGCATCAAGCGGTGTGCCAGCTCGCCGTCGTTGGTGAGCAGGATCAGTCCCTCGGTGTCGGCGTCGAGACGCCCGACGTGAAACAGGTTCTTGGTGCCGCGCACCTTGCGTTCCACCAGATCGCCGATGCAGGGGCGTCCGTGATCGTCGGACATGGTCGAGTGCATGCCGCGAGGCTTGTTCAGCGCCAGGTAGACCATCGAGTCGTCGGCGACCACCCTGGCCCCGTCGACGTGGATCACCGACGCGTCGGGATCCACCCGGGTTCCCAGTTCGGTCACCACCTGCCCGTCGACCTCGACGCGCCCGTCGCGGATCAACTTCTCGGCAGCGCGCCGCGATGCAATCCCGGCCTGGGACAACACCTTTTGCAGACGTACCCCCTCGGATTCGGGCATCATTCGTGGTCCAGTTCGAACGACAGCGCCTGCTCACTCGGAGCACCCCCGGCGAGTTTGACGAAACGCGGCTCGCTGTCCAGGGATTCGCTGAGTTCCTCGATCGTGTCGACGTCGGGAAGCAACGGTGCGATGTCGGGCAGGTCGGCCAGTGACGTCAGGCCCAGCCGCTCCAAAAACAGCGCGGTGGTCGCAAAGGTCACCGCGCCGCTGCCCTCGTCGGTGCCCGCCTCGGTGATCAGGCCCCGCGCCAGCAGGGTGCGCATGACGGCGTCCACGTTGACGCCGCGGACCGCACTCACTCGTGCCCTGGTCACCGGCTGGCGGTAGGCCACGACGGCCAACGTCTCCAGCGCGGCCCGGGTGAGCTTGGAACGCGCACCATCCAGCAGCAACTTCTCGACATACGGGGCGAACGTGGCCCGCGTGTACATCCGCCAACCCTCGGCGGTGCGGCGCAGGTCGATCCCGCTGTCGCGCTCGGTCAGTTCCGCCGACATCTGCGCCAGCCTGGCGGCGATCCGGTGCGCGGGCTGCTGGGTGGCGGCGGCCAGTGCTTCGACCGTCACCGGGCTGTCGACCACCAGCAACAGCGCCTCGAGCACAGCGCCGAGTTCCTCGGCGTCCATGGGCGCCGCCTCGGCGATGTCGGGGATACCCGCGTCGAGATCGACGTCGGGCGCCTCGTCAGTCATTGGCGGCGCTCCTCACGACTCGTCCCGGACGTCTGCCAGGGCCTCGTCGGTCTGACGCTCCCCGGTCCACGAAATTTGAAGCACGCCAAGCGGCTCCGACTGGTCGAATGCTACCGTCCGGCTGCGATACAGTTCGAGCAGCGCCAGGAAGCGCCCGACGACCTCCATCGGCACCTGACAGTCGGCGACCAACTCCGAAAACGAGGCCCACTGGCCGCTGCCCCGCGCCTGAAGGATCGCCAGCAGTTTCTTGGCCTGCTCGGGCACCGAGACCTGCAGCTCGTGCAGATGCGCGGTGCCTACCGTCGGGGCCGGTCGCGGTGTGAACACGACCGCGGCGATCTGGGCGAACCGCTCCGCGTCGACACCGAGCATCACCTCGGGCAGCAGTTCGGAGAACCGGTCTTCCAGCGACACCGCGCGCGGATAGCTGCGCAGCGCGGTGGCTTCCAGCTCGGCGAACATCTCTGCGACGTGTTTGAACGCACGGTATTGCAGTAGGCGCGCGAACAGCAGGTCGCGCACCTCCAGCAACGCCAGGTCCTCCTCGTCGTCGACCTGCCCCGCGGGCAGCAGCCGGGCAGCCTTCAGGTCCAGCAGGGTCGCTGCGATGACCAGGAACGCGGTGGTCTCCTCTAGGTCGAGCCGCGGACCGATCTCCCGGGTGTAGGCGATGAAGTCGTCGGTGACCTGGTGTAGCGCCACCTCGGTGACATCGAGGCGATGGGCGAAGATGAGCTGCAGCAGCAGATCGAACGGCCCCTCGAAGTTGGTCAGCCGGACCTGAAAGCCGTTCTTTGGTGCCGCCTCACCCGTGGCGCTGCCTGTCACGCGCCGAATCGGTCGATGAACTCGCGGGCCAGCGCGCGGTAGGCGATGGCACCGGTCGATTTCGGCGCCCAGGTGGTGATGGGCTCGCCGGCCACGCTGGTCTCCGGGAACCGGACGGTCCGGCTGATGACGGTGTCGAACACCAGGTCGCCGAACCGCTCCACGACACGGGCCATCACCTCGCGCGCGTTGACGGTGCGGGGGTCGTAGCGGGTGATCAGGATGCCGCTGATCTCCAGCTTCGGGTTGAGCCGGTCGCGCACCTTGTCGACGGTGTCGGTGAGCAGCGCCAGCCCGCGCAGCGAGAAGAACTCGCACTCGGTGGGGATCACCACGCCGTCCGCGCAGGCCAACCCGTTCACGGTGAGCAGGCCCAGCGACGGCTGGCAGTCGATCAGGACGTAGTCGTAGCGGTCCAGCACCGGGTGCAGCGCGCGGCCCAGGGTCTGTTCGCGGCCCACCTCGTTGACCAACTGGATCTCGGCCGCCGAAAGGTCGATGTTGCTGGGCACCAGGTCCAGGTTCTTGACCCGGGAGTGCAGCAGCACGTCATCGATCGACACCCGGGACTCGACCAGCACGTTGTGGATCGTCTTGTCCAGCTCGTAATGCGGGACCCCCAGCCCCGCCGACAGCGCGCCCTGCGGGTCCATGTCGACCAGCAGCACCCGTCTGCCGTACTCGGCGAGGGCGGCGCCCAGGTTGATCGTCGACGTGGTCTTCCCGACGCCCCCCTTCTGGTTGCACATCGCGACGACCTTGGCCGGGCCGTGCGAGATTCGCGGCTCGGGCTCCGGGATCGCCCGCGGCGGTCGCCCGGTCAGACCGAGTTCGACGCCGTTGTCCGGCCGATCGGTCATGGCGGGGGTGTTCGAGAGGTGAACATCGCAGGAAAGTCTAACGGCTCCGCGCGCTGACATCGGACGACCCGCAGGGCGATTTACCAGCGAATATACCCAGATACCGCAGGTTGGCACCCATTCGAGTGCGCAGATTTCACACCTGTCACACCAGCACCGCGGGAGCCGCTGCGCTGAGCCGATCGGCGACGTGAACACGGACAGTCCCGCACGGGGTCGGGATCGTCGGCCGGCCGCGCGCGTGGACGCCTATCGTGAACCAATGAACCTCAGGAAACGTATGCCGCTCCTGCGCTGGTCGGTTTGGCGCATGGCCACCGGCGCCCGCAACATCACCACCACCGGCCAGATCGGTGACGGACGCGAAGCCGCCGCCGTCGACTACGTCCTGCGAAACGCCAGGGCCGGCGACATCGACGACGTGCTGGCCACCATCGACAGGTTCGCCTATGAAAAGTCGATACTGATCAACGTCGGTGACGAGAAAGGGCGGATCCTCGACGCCGCCGTGCGACGCGCCGACCCCGCGTTGGCCCTCGAGCTGGGCACCTACTGCGGTTACAGCGCGCTGCGCATCGCCCGGGCCGCCCCCAAGGCCACGGTGTACTCCGTCGAACTGGCCGAGGCCAACGCCGCCAACGCCCGGCGAATCTGGCAGCATGCCGGCGTCGCGGATCGGGTGACGTGCATCGTCGGCACCATCGGCGACGGCGGGCGCACCCTGGACGCGCTAGCGAAGGATTACGGATTGACCTCGGGCACAATCGATTTCATCTTCCTCGACCATGACAAGGATGCGTATGTGGACGACCTGAACAGCATCGTCGGCCGGGGCTGGCTGCACCCGGGGGCCATCGTGGTCGCAGACAACGTCAAGCTGCCGGGCGCGCCGCAATACCGCCACTACATGCGCCAACAGCAGGGAACGTTGTGGGACACCACCGAGCACAAGACGCATGCGGAATACCAGACACTGATGTCCGACCTGGTGCTGGAGTCGCAATACCTGGGCTGACCTCCCGCGAGCAGTCCCCCGCAAGCGGGAGGCGCCCCCAGCGCAATCCCCTATTTCCGGGACGAAATGTGAGCTCGTGCGACTGCTCGCGCAACCTAACGCGCCCGCGGGTGGGCGCCGGCCCACACCTCGCGCAGGGCATGCACGGTCACCAGCGTGTAGATCTGCGTCGTCGTGACCGAGGCGTGACCGAGCAGCTCCTGCACGACGCGGACATCGGCGCCGCCCTCCAGCAGATGAGTGGCAAAGGAATGCCGCAGCATGTGCGGCGAAACCCCCGACGTGATACCCGCCCGTTCGGCCGCGTCCTGCAGCACCTGCCACGCGCTCTGCCGCGACAACCGCCCGCCGTGCACGTTGAGGAAGATCGCCGGCGTGCCGCGGCCCCGCCGCGCCAGTTCCGGGCGCCCGCGCACCAGGTAGGCCTCCAGCGCCGCCACGGCGGGACGCCCCACCGGCACCAGCCGCTGTTTACCGCCCTTGCCGCGAAGCAGCACCGACCTGGCTGCGGTGTCGATGTCGTCGACGTCCAGCCCGACGGCTTCGGAGATGCGCGATCCGGTGGAGTACAACAACTCCAGCAGTGCACGGTTGCGCAGCGTCAGGGGGCCGTCGGCGGGGCTGTCGCCGCCGGCGCCCTCCAGCAGCGCCAGCACCTCGTCGACCGTGAGGCTCTTGGGGAGTCGGCGCGATGGAGTTGGCGGCCGCACCGCCTGCGCCACGTCCAGTTCGGCAAGCCCTTCGGCGGCGGCAAACCGGTGCAGGCCGCGCACCGCGATCAACGCCCGGGCCGCCGACACCGCCGACAGCGCCGCGGTCCCGGCTTCGGGGTCGCCGCGGCGCAACGCCACCAAGAAGTCGCTGACGTCGTTCTCACCCACTTTCGCCAGATCGTGAATTCCCCGCTCCGCCAGGTGCTTCGAATAGCGTCGCAGGTCGCGGCGATAGGAGCTGAGCGTATTGGCCGAAACACCCCGCTCGATCGTCAGGTGGTCGAAGTAGCCTTGCAGTTGCGACTCCAGCGCCGCCGTCGCCACTAGCGGTCCCTTCGGGCGGTGAACGCCGTCGGCCTGTCGGTCCAGGGGCTGTCGATCGGACGTGGCGTGGCGAACCCGCCGGCGACGGCGTGGGCGGCCAACAGTCCCGCCACGGCAATCGCGTTGACGATTTCGCCGCCGAACACCTTGCGGACGGCGTCGGTGAGGGGGAACCACTGCAACTGCATGTCGGCCTCTTCGTGATGGGCCTCGGGCCGGTCCACCTGGCTCAACCCGGTGGCGAGGTAGACACGCACGGATTCGTCGCTGAAGCCCGGGGTGGAATCGAGGTCCACGAGCACGCGCCACGTGTCGGCCCGCAGTCCGGCCTCCTCCTGCAGTTCCCGGGCGGCCGTCAGGTGCGGCGCCTCCCCCATGACGTCGAGCAATCCGGCGGGCAACTCCCACAGGCGGCGGCCCAATGCGTGCCGGTACTGGTAGACCAACGCGACGTTGCGCCTGTCGTCCAGCGCCACCACGGCCACCGCGCCGAAGTGCTCGACGACCTCCCTGGTGACGACCGTGTCGCCCGGCATCCGCACCTCGTCGCGTCGCAGCGCGAAAATCTTTCCCGTGTAAAGGGTTTCGGATGACGTTGTCTCGAAAACGTGCTCAGCCACGGGACGCGGGCTGGGGAAGCGGGCTTTGCGCACCGTCGTGATGGCTCCCGTTGGGCGCGTGCTCGGAGATGTCCATCGGCAGCAGCTCACCCGCTTTGTAGTCGATGGCCGCGCCGACGAAGGCGACAAACAGTGGGTGCGGGCGGGTCGGTCGGCTCTTCAGCTCGGGATGGGCCTGGGTGCCGACGAGGAATGGGTGCACCTCCGGCGGATATTCGACGAACTCCACCAGGCGGCCATCGGGCGAGGTACCCGAAAAACGCAGACCGCTCTCGGCAATCCGGTCGCGATAGGCGTTGTTGACCTCGTAGCGATGCCGGTGCCGCTCGGAGACCTGAGTGGTGCCGTAGGCCTCGGCCACGAGAGAACCCGGTTCCAGCACCGCCGGATACGCACCCAGGCGCATGGTGCCGCCCAGGTCCGCCTCTCCGGCGACGATGTCGAGCTGGTCGGCCATCGTGGAGATCACGGGATCGGGTGTGCCCGGCTCGAATTCGGCGGAATCCGCCCCGCTGATACCGACAGAGCGGGCGGCTTCGATCACGATGCACTGCAAGCCCAGACACAGCCCCAGCACCGGAAGACCGCGCGTGCGGGCATGGCGGATCGCCCCGATCTTGCCCTCGATGCCGCGGATGCCGAACCCGCCGGGGACCAACACCCCGTGCACGTCGGCCAGCGCGTGCGCGGCACCGGCGGGGGTCTCGCACTCGTCGGACGCCACCCAGTCCATCTCGACCTTCGCGTAGTGTTTGAACCCGCCGGCGCGTAGTGCCTCGGCGACCGACAGGTACGCGTCGGAGAGCTCGACATACTTGCCCACCAGAGCGATTCGCACGGTGTCGTGCGGTTCGTGCACTCTGCGCAGCAGGTCGTCCCACTCGGTCCAGTCGACATCGCGGAACGGCAGATGGAGCCTGCGCACCACGAACGCGTCGAGTTCCTCGCGGTGCAACACCTTCGGGATGTCGTAGATCGACGGTGCGTCGGGGGTCGAGATCACCCCGTCGATGTCGACGTCACACATCAGTGCGATCTTGTTCTTCAGCGCTTCCGGGACGTCGCGGTCGCAGCGCAGGATCAGCGCGTCGGGCGTGATGCCGATGCTGCGCAACGCGGCCACCGAATGCTGGGTCGGCTTGGTCTTCAACTCTCCCGAGGGGGCCAGGTAGGGCACCAGCGAGACGTGCAGGAAGAACACGTTCTCCCGCCCGAGGTCGTGGCGGACCTGCCGAACCGCCTCGAGGAATGGCAGTGACTCGATGTCACCCACCGTGCCGCCGATCTCGGTGATGACGACGTCCGGGCGGTGTCCGTCGGCGCCGGGCGCGGCCATCGCCAGGATGCGCCGCTTGATCTCGTCGGTGATGTGCGGGATCACCTGCACGGTGTCGCCGAGATATTCGCCGCGCCGCTCCTTGGCGATCACACTCGAATAGACCTGCCCGGTCGTGACATTCGCCGAGCCGGACAGGTCGCGGTCCAAGAACCGCTCGTAGTGGCCGACATCGAGGTCGGTTTCGGCGCCGTCCTCGGTGACGAAGACCTCGCCGTGCTGGAACGGGTTCATCGTGCCCGGGTCGACGTTGAGGTAAGGGTCGAGCTTCTGCATCATCACGTGCAACCCGCGGGCGGTGAGCAACTGGCCCAGGCTGCTCGCAGTCAAGCCCTTGCCGAGCGAGGAGGCGACGCCACCGCTGACGAAGAGGTGCTTCGTGGCGGTTTGCGGATGCTTACGCAAGAGGCGACCTCCGTGAAGACGGGCAGGGCTTGGGGATTTCCAGCTTCGACTAGATGGGCCTGCCGACCCACGGAAACCCACCCTAACACCCGGCACCCCGCGGTGCCGCGAACACGCCCGAGGGGACGTGCCTACTGAGGAACGGTGACCGAGGTTGCCCCATGGCCGGTACCGTACTGCCCCACGTGGCCGCCGTTGATCAGGTCGTGCAGGCCCAGGATCGCCGTGATCCTTCCCGGTGCGGTGTCCACGTCGTCGACGGTACTGACCACCGACGACATGGCGGCGTCGGCGCGGGTCACGGCGACCGCAGCTCCGCCCGTCGCCGACCCGTCGCGACCGGCGAGCAGCGTTCCCGAACCGTGCGGTGCCAGCGCCGCGGAGAACCGCGCCACGCTGACCCCATGATTGCCGGCGTCCTGCGGAAGCGCGCCGCCGGTCACCACGAGCGCCCCGTTTGCCGCCCCGAGGTGATCGGCCGGCTGATAGGTGATGAATCCGGTGTCCCGCAGCGACGCCAGCACGGCGTCGCGCTCGGGGTCCTGAACTTGTTGGACATCCGGGTTGGCGTTGATCAACAGCGCGATGCCCAGTAGGTCGCCGGCTTGTGAGCCCTGGTCGACGAGCTTGGTGCTCAATTGCTGGCCGGCGGGCAGGACCGAGGAGTGCACCACCGTCGCCAGCTTCTCGGCGGAGTTGGCGTCGACGAACTCCTGGGTCAGCGACACCGTACCGGTGACCGCACCCCCGGACTCGCCGACGAACTTCGACACGGCCGCCACGTCGTCATCCTTGGCGTCCGGGGTCCGGAACACCACCACCGACTTCCCGCCCAGTACGTCGCGCACGATCCGTCCCGCCAGTTGAGCATCGAAAGCGTTGGCTGCGCCGAGCTTTTGGGTCAGCGCATTCTTCTGGTCGTTGAGTCCGCTTATCTGTGTGTACAGATCGCGCTTCTCGTCACGCAGGCTGGACAACAGGGTGTCGGACAAAAAACCCGAACCCAACACCACACCGACGGCCAGCGCCAGGAATACCGCGGCCAGCGAGAGCGCGTGTTGGCGCAACGAGATCATCTAGGTCATCCACTTCTGCACCATGAGAATCAGGTGGTTCCAGTACTCGGCGATCCAGTGCAGCACCACGGCGTCGGTGCGCGACACCCACAGGGCGACGACGATGGCGATCAGCATCGTGAGCGCCAGCAGCGCGATGGCGCCGCCGGAGATGTTGTGTCGGTACAGGGTGGCAACGGCTTTGGCGTCCACCACCTTCTCCCCCACCCGTAGCCTGGTCAGGAAGGTCGACGGGTTGCTCTGCGCGCGCGTCCGGTCGAAGAACGTCTCGATGTTGGCGGTGTGTCCCGCCGTCACCAGCAGCGCGGCGCCGTGGTGATCGGCCAGCAGCAGCGCCAGATCGACCGCCGAGCCCGCCGCCGGGAAGGTCATCGCCCCCACGCCGAGGTCCTGGATCCGCTCCAGACCTGGCGCGTGACCGTCGGCGTCGGCGGGCAGCACGACCTGGGCACCGCACTTGAGGGCCTCGGCGCCGATGTGATCGGGATCCCCGACGATGAGCTGCGGACGATAGCCGGCCTTGCGCAAGACATCCGCGCCGCTGCCGACGCCGATGAGCACCGGCTGATACTCCTTGATGAACGGCTTGAGCGAGCGCAGGTCGTCTTCGGCGCTGGGCTCGTCGGCGACGATCACCACGTGGCGGCGGCGCAGGTCGACGTCGACGTCGGGGATGCCGATACCGTCGATGAGCAACGGGCTCTCGCTCTTGATGAACTCGATCGTGTTGCCGGCGAACGCCTCCAAATGCGCCGCCAGACCGCTCTTGGCCTCCCGCATCAGTTCGGCGATGTCGTGGTCGGTGCGTTCGGTCCCGCGGACCAGCCGGCGGTCGCCCGCGTACACCCCGCCTTCGTACAGGCGGATCTTGGCGCCGTCCTTGACCTTCTTGAAGATGTCCGGGCCGGTGTCGTCGATCAGGGTGACTCCGTTGTTGACGAGCACCTCGGGCCCCATGTTCGGGTAGCGGCCCGACACCGAGGGCGATGCGTTGACGACCGCGGCGATGTCGGCTTCCACCAGGGCGTCGGCGGTGATGCGGTCCAGATCCAGAATGTCGAGCACCACGATGTCGCCGGGGCACACCCGGCGCAGCAAGCGGTCGATGTTCCGGTCGACCCGGGCGGTGCCGGTCAGGCCCGGACGGGAGGTATTACGCGAGAGCAGCCCTGACATCTTCATGGGCCGATTCTGTCGGCGAAGCACTGCCGGAGCGTGGAGGCGCGCCGTAACATCAGCACCATTAGTCAACTAGAGTCACAACTGTCACAGGCTGATGACGAGCGGGCATCGATGCCGTTGCGCGACGGTGCGCAACGGTGGGCGGCGGGCGCCTCAGACATCGTGTGCCTCAGATGTCGCGCTGGGCCGCGTCGAGCAGTTCGCGCGCGTGTGCGCGGCCGCTGTCGGATTCCCCCAGCCCGGCCAGCATCCGCGCCAGCTCGGCGACCCGCTCGTCGCCGGTGACGCCTTGCACCGAACTCGCGCCTTGCGCGCTGTGCACCACCAGATGCACGTCCGCGTATGCGGCGACCTGCGGCAGGTGCGTCACCACGATGACCTGATGGGTGCGCGCCAGCCGGGCCAGCCGCCGCCCGATCTGCACCGCGGCCCGGCCGCCGACGCCGGCGTCGACCTCGTCGAACACCATCGTCAGACCGGAGGCCGCGGCCGCCAGCACCACCTCCAGCGCCAGCATCACCCGCGACAGCTCGCCGCCGGACGCGCTCTTGGCCAGCGGCAGCACCATCATGCCCCGGTGCGCCGCGAAGCCGAACTCGACGGCGTCGACGCCGTCGCCGCCCGCCTTGGCCAGCTCCCCGGAGGGCAACGTGAGCGCGGTGGAGTCCTCGGGATCCGCTGCGTCGGTGGTGACGTCGATGGTGAACTCGGCGTCGCCCATCGCCAGGCCAGCCAGCTCCGCGGTCACCTCCTTGGCCAGCCGCTTGGCCGCCTTGCGCCGCGCCTTCCCGAGCTCGACTGCCGCATGAGCTAATTCGCGCTCCAGTTCGTCGACCCGGGAGGCCAAAGCCGCCAATCCCTCCTCGGAGGTGTCCAGTTGGGCGAGCCGCTCACGCGCTTCGCGCGCCCAACCCAGCACCCCGTCGATGTCGGCGGCGTACTTGCGGGTCAACGAGCGCAGTTCGGCCTGCCGGGCGAGCTTGGATTCCAGCGCACTGGCGTCCATGGGCAGCGCGTCCAGGAAGCCGCCCAGTTCGCGGGCGACCTCGGCGACCGTCCTCAGCGCGTCGACGACCTGCCCGGCCAGCGTCCGCAGCGTCGCGTCGTCCACCGACTCCAGGGCTGTTCTCGCCCGCCCCAGGCAATCGGAGGCGCACGGAGCGGACCCGTCCGCGTCGTCGGGCGCCCCGGCCAGCGCCGCGCGCGCACCGGCCGCAGCCTCGCGCAGCGCGTCCAGCTCGGAGAGCCGCACGATGCCGGCGACCAGCGCGTCGTCCTCGCCGGGTTGGGGGTCGGCCGCGTCGATCTCGGTGAGCGCGAACTTCAGCCGGTCGGCTTCCTGCGCCAGTTCGCGGGCCCGGCCGCGCCGGTCGATCAGGTCGCGCCGCGCCGACAGCCAGGCATCACGCAGCTTGCGGTAGCGCTCGCACGCCGGCGCGGTCCCCGCGAAGCGGTCCAGCGCGGCGCGCTGCTGTTCGGGACGCATCAGCCGTAACTGGTCGTTCTGCCCGTGCAGGGTCAGCAGCTCGGTGGTGAAGCCGCTCAGCGTCTTGGCCGGCACGCTGCGGCCGCCGAGGTAGGCGCGCGAGGGCCCCTCGCGGCTGACCGAGCGCAATGCGATGACGCTGCCGTCCTCGTCGCGCTCCGCCCCCGACGCGTCCAGCATCCCGTCGAGGCGGGTGGTCACCGCGTCGTCGAGATCTTTTGTGGTGAAACGTCCCTCGACCACCGCGCGATCGGCTCCGGACCGCACCCGGCTGGGGTCGGCTCGGGCGCCGCCCAACAGGTGCAACCCGGTGACCACCATGGTCTTGCCGGTGCCGGTCTCGCCGGTGAGCACCGTGAGGCCACGGTCGAACTCGGCGGTGGCCACGCCGATGGCGCCCAGCGACTCGATCCGAATCTCGGTCAGCACCGGCGATTACTTCCCGCGCCACCCGGTTACCGGCAACCGGAACTTGCGCACTAACCGGTCGGTGAACGGCGCACTGTCCAGGCGCGCCCACCGAACCGGGGTGGCGCAGCGGCTGACCTCCAGCCGGCTGCCGGCCGGCACCGGCATTTCGCGGCGGCCGTCGCAGAACACCAGGGCGTCGTGCCCGTCTCCTTCGATCTCGATGGCCACCATCGCATCCGGACTGATGACCATGGGCCGGGCGAACAACGCGTGGGCGTTGTTGGGCACCACCAGGATTGCCTCGAGGTCCGGCCACAGCACCGGGCCGCCGGCGGAGAAGGCATAGGCGGTGGACCCGGTCGGCGTCGACACCAACACCCCGTCGCAGCCGAACGCCGACACCGGGCGTCCCTCGATCTCGACGACCACCCCGAGCACACCGAGCCGCGGACCTCTTTCCAGGCTCATCTCGTTGAGAGCCCACTCCCGACGGAGGACCCGGCCGCCCTGGTTCACGACGACGTCGAGGGTCAGGCGTTCCTCCACCTGATAGTTGCGCGTGACGACGCAGTCCAGCACCCGATCGATGGCCTCGGCCTCGGCCTCGGCCAAGAATCCGATCCTGCCCAGGTTGACCCCCAGCACCGGAACCCCGGCGTTTTTCGCCAGCTCGGCCGCCCGCAAGAAGGTGCCGTCGCCGCCGAGGACCAGCACCAGCTCGCATCCCTCGGCCGCGTGCGGGTCGGTCTCGACGACCTCGATCTCGACGCCCATCGCCCGCATCTCGCCGGGAGCCAGGTGCAGCGAGCCCCTGTCGACGGCCTCAGTGGAGAGTAAGCGCACCGCAATGCCGTTGTCGCCCAATACCTTCACTATCCGACGAGCGGTCTCTGTCGCCTCGTCGCGCCCGGTGTGGACCACCAGCAGGACGGTGCGGGGCACGCTCGGTTGACCACTCATCGCGGGCCCTCCGCCACGGCGCGGCGCACGGCGTCGCCCAACTCGTCTCCCGCCAGCGCCCGATCGGTCTCGGCGCGCAGCCACACGAAGTATTCGACGTTACCCGAGGGGCCCGGCAGCGGGCTGGCCGCGACGCCGACCGTCTGCCACCCCAGCTCCCGAGCGCTCCGCGCGACGGCCAGCACCGAGTCGGCGCGCAAGTCGGGATCGCGCACCACCCCGCCGGCGCCCACCTGGCCCTTGCCCACCTCAAACTGCGGCTTCACCATGGGAACGATATCCGCGCCCGGCCACGCGCACCGAACCAGCGCGGGCAGCACGGTGGCCAGCGAGATGAACGACAGGTCGGCCACCACCAGGTCGGCAGGCCCGCCGATCGCCTCGGGCGTCAGGTCGCGGACGTTGGTCCGCTCGACGACGACCACCCGGGGGTCGCTGCGCAGCGACCAGGCCAGCTGCCCGTATCCCACGTCGGCGGCGACCACCCAGGCGGCCCCGCGGTCCAGCAGCACCTCGGTGAACCCGCCCGTCGACGCCCCGGCGTCCAGGCAGCGGCGGCCCGCCGCGGATATCCCGAACGCGTCCAGCGCGCCGATGAGTTTGTGCGCCCCGCGCGACACCCAGCCACGATCGCCGTCGGCGACGGTCAGCTTGGCGGTGAGGGCGACCGCGGTGCCGGCTTTGCGGGCGGGCAGTCCGTCGATACTGACCTTCCCGGCGCCGATCAACTCCGCGGCCTGCTGTCGCGACCGGGCGAGGCCGCGCCGCACCAGTTCGGCGTCAACGCGGGCACGGCGCGCCACCCCACTAGCCGTTCTCGGCCGACTCCAGCGCGGCCAGCAGCACGTCGTGCGCCTCGGAAAGACGGCGCGCTACGTCCTCGAGCTCGGCCAGAGACGGCCCGTCCGCTGAGGTTTCGGAATTCTCGGGGTCGGGGAGCCCGGCGAGCAGAGTGTCGATTTCGGCGCGAATGCGGTCAGGGTGGATGTCCATCGCGTCTCTAGGCTAGTCACCCCTCAGCCGGGGTGCAGCAACGACCAGTGTTGCAGGGCGTCGCGGGCCCGCTCGTCGCCGGCCCTGATGTGCGTCGGGGCGGCCGGAGCACCCCACACCGCGCCGGCCACCGCGCGCACGACCGCCAGCCCGTCTCCCTGCGCGTGGCCGTCGCCGTCGGCACTCACGGTCAGCGCCGTGCCGGTGACCTCCACGCGCCAGCCGGGTTGCGGGCCCACCGCGAGCGACTCGGCGCTGCAATGCAGGGAGCGCAAGTCGTGGCCGAGGTAGGTGGGGCGGTGAACGGCTTCGGCGAACACCGCGTCCCGCGCGGTGCTGACCCCGCTGAGCACCATCAGGCTGGGTAGCCCGGCGGCGTTGGCGCCCTCGATGTCGGTGTCCAGCCTGTCCCCCACCACCAGCGGCGCGCGAAACTCGCCGCGGGCCACCGCGTCGGTCAGCAGCCGCGGCGCCGGTTTGCCGGCGACCTGTGGGTCGGCGCCGGTCGCCGCTCGCAGCGCGGCGACCATGGACCCGTTGCCGGGCAACAGTCCCCGTTCGGTGGGCAACGTGGGATCGAGGTTGGCCGCCACCCACAACGCGCCGGCCCGGATCGCCTGGGCGGCCTCGGCCAGGTGCGGCCAGCCGACGGTCAGGGACAGTCCCTGCACGACGGCGACGGGGTGATCGTCGTAGCGGCGCACCGGACGCAGCCCGGCCGCAGCGACCTCGTCGGCCAACGCGTCGGTGCCCACGATCAGCACCGGGGAGCCCGGCGGCAGCTGATCGGCCACCAGCCGCGCGGCGCTCTGGGCGCTGGTGGCGACGTCGCCGGGGGCGGCCGCGAAGCCGAGATCGCCGAGGTGCGCCGCGACCTCCGCGGCGCTGCGGGACGCGTTGTTGGTGACGAAGAACGTGCGGCTGCGCACCGCGGCGAGCGCCTGCACCGCGCCCTCGGTGGGGCTGCGACCACGAAACGCCGTACCGTCCAGGTCGAGCAGCAGGCAGTCGTAGTCCTGCGCGATGGTCGTCATGTCAGGCGAGCTCGCCGACCCGGTCCTCGGCGTCGGTGACACCCTCGACGTCGGCACCCGCGCAACGCAGGAACCACTGCAGCGCCTCGTCCCTGCGGTCCAGCGCGAGCAGCGTATCGGCGTAGGCGTAGAACAACCGCGCCGCGGTGGGGCCTTTGCGCGCCGGATCCAGCTGCGGCGTGGACAGCACGGTCAGCGCCTGCTCGAGCTGCCCGAGATCGGCACGCGCGCCGGCGGCGACGATGCGCAGTTCGTCGGCGTCATCGCCGCTGAGCCCCGCGGCCTCGGGCCCGCGCGCCAGCTCGATCGCGCGTTCCGGGCGGCCCAGTCCGCGTTCGCAATCGGCCATCAGTGCCAGCAACGACGATGCGCTGCCCATCCTGCGGGCGGCGCGCAGCTCCGACAACGCCTGGGCCCAGTCGCCGCACTGATAGGCGGCGATGCCGACGGCTTCGCGAACCGCGGCGATCCTGCTGGAGCGGGCCCGCGCTGCGCGTGCGTGACCGAGCGCCGCCTCCGGATCCTCATCCAGCAGTGCGCCGGCGGCGACCAGGTGGCGGGCGATTACGTCGGCGGTCGCCCGATCCAGGGTGCTCAGCTCGCGGCGGATCTCGGGAGCCAGCTGGCGGGCATCCACGTCGGTGGGGATGGCGGGTGCGTCGTGCGGCGCGCAGTCGCCACGGCATTGATGGCCGTCGGCACTCTTGGCCTGGGCGGGACGGGCCCGGCCGGGCCCCGCCCAGGCCCCCGATGCCGGGCGCGGGCGCCGCTCCCTGCCGGGTTGCTGCCTGTCGTCGACCACGCTGCCGAGAATACGGGGCCGCCCCGACCCGACTAGGACTGCAGCCGGTTCGACAGCAGCGGTGCCATCATCGCCGGACAGTACGTCGCGACCGCGACGACGGCGAACTTGCCCGCGACGGGATAGGACATGCCGGTATCCTCGGCCATCCTGGCCACCACGGCGTCGAACGACCCGCCGGGGGAGAACAACGACGGGCACACCGACTGACCCAGCGCCTGGGTGGTGGCCGGCTGGGAGTAGGCGATGCCGTTGTTGGTCAGCGCCGACAGGAAAGTAGTACCCAGCATGTCGGCGCGGGTGGGCGCCGCCACCGTTGCGGCCAGGGCAACCAGCGCCGTAGCCAGTCCCAGGAACCGCACCAGGGTCAATTGCGCACGCGTCGGCCAAGTCATCGTGACAACTTTGGCCAACGCGGATCACAACCAAGGCGCGGTGGGGTAAAGGTTTGCACGCCGCCGCGTTTTGCGGTCGCGGACCGTTCTCGCCGCGTACTAAAGCTTCTCGACTCCGGCGATGTTGCGCTTGCCGCGGCGAAGCACCAACCAACGACCGTGCAGGAAATCCGAGGCCTCCGGTGCCCACTGGTCGCTCTCGATGCGGACATTGTTGACCGAGACGCCGCCTTCGCTGATCGTGCGGCGGGCGGCCTTCCTGCTCTCGGACAGGCCACTGGCCACCAGGAGGTCGACGATGCCGTCGGGAACGCCGGCCCCGAGTTCGGCCACCGCCGTCTCGCGCAGCGCGGCCGTCAGCGTCGGTTCATCCAGGCGCTCAAGCTCACCGTGCCCGAACAGCGCCCCGCTGGCGTGCTCGACGGCCTCGGCGGCCGCCTCGCCGTGCACCAGGACGGTCAGCTCGCGGGCCAGCCGTCGCTGCGCGGCGCGTTGGTGCGGGCGCACAGCGGTGGCCTGCTCCAGCTCGGCCAGCTCGTCGGCCGCCAGGAAGGTGAACCACCGCAGGTAGCGGATCACGTCGGCGTCGGCGGTGTTCACGAAGTACTGGTACCAGGCATAGGGGGTGGTCATCTCCGGGTCCAGCCACAGGCTGCCGCCGCCGGTGGATTTGCCGAACTTGGTGCCGTCAGAGGCGGTCACCAGCGGGACCGTCAGCGCGTGCACGGACGCACCCAGCTTCTGGCGGACCAGCCGGACCCCGGCGATGATGTTGCCCCATTGGTCGGAGCCGCCGATCTGCAGCGTGCAGCCGTGGCGCCGGTGCAGTTCGACGTAGTCGTTGGCCTGCAGCAGCATGTAGCTGAACTCGGTGTAGGAGATGCCCTCGCCCTCCAGGCGCCGGCGGATGGTGTCGCGATCGAGCATCACGTTGACCGAGAAGTGTTTGCCCAGGTCGCGCAGGAACTCGATCGCCGACAGCCGGCTGGTCCAATCCAGGTTGTTGACGACGATGGCGCCAGTCGGGGCGTCGCCGAAATCCACGAACCGCTCCAGTTGACCGCCGATGCGCTCGGTCCACTGAGCGACGGTGTCAGCCTCGTTGAGGCTGCGCTCGCCAACCTCACGCGGGTCGCCGATCATGCCGGTCGCTCCGCCGGCCAGCACAATGGGTCGGTGCCCCGCGCGCTGGAACCGTCGCAGCGCCAACAGCGGCACCAGATGTCCGGCGTGCAGGCTGGGCGCGGTCGGGTCGAAGCCGGCGTAGACCGTCAGCGGCCCGCGTTGCGCTTCGGCGGCCAGCGCATCGAGGTCGGTGGACTGCGCGATCAACCCGCGCCAGCGCAGCTCGTCGAGGATCATGACGCCGATTTTTCCAGTGCGCGTCGGGCTAGTCGTCGGCGCCCGGCGCCGGCGCCCGCGGGCTGCGGCGGTAGGCCGACACCTCCGGCCGGTCGGCGAGCCACAGGCGCCACGGCCGGTCGGCCGCCTGACTGATCCCCACGCGCGGGCCCGCGACAACCGCGTCCACCGGCCCGCCGAGCGTCAGCCGCACCGGGGCGGCCGGGTCGAACACATCGATCCCGTTGTGGGACATGTCGATTCCCAACGCCGAACACAGATTGCCCGGGCCGCGCGCCAGCGCGGTCTCGCGCACCGACTCGCCCCGCCGCGACCGGACTGCGGACAGGCCGTCCTCGATGGCGGCGGCCCTCAGCAAGACGGCCGCGGCGGTGCCGTCCGGCCCGCACGAGACGTTGGCGCAGACGTGGACCCCATGGCTGCGGTAGGTGTAGAGCCGCCCGGGTGGACCGAACATGACGGCGTTGCGGGCGCTGCGCCCGCGGTAGGAGTGGGCGGCGGCGTCCGGCCAGGGGCCCTCGGGTACTCCTCCGTAGGCCTCGACCTCGACGACCGTGGCGCGCACGCCCCGGCAGGCGATGGTGGCGCCGAGCAACCGGTGCGCGGCTTCGACCGGGTCGACCAACAGCCGGCGTGCAGCCACCCGTCGAAAATACCGGCACCACGAACATGGCAGGATCCCGGTGTCTCAAGGACGTCAGGGCAAAAGAATGGAGCCCACCTCATGCACGCGATCGACCCTGCCGCAACGGCGTGGCTCCTCGCCAGCACCGCCCTGGTCCTGCTGATGACGCCGGGCCTGGCCATCTTCTACGGCGGCATGGCCCGCACGACCGGGGTGCTCAACATGATCATGATGAGCTTCATCGCCATACCGCTGGTCACGGTGGCATGGCTGCTGGTCGGCTATACGCTCGCGTTCTCCGACGATGCAGCCGCCGGGCTGGTCGGCAACCTCGAACACGTCGGGATGGCCGGCATCACCCCCGGCACCGCCCATGGCGCGGTGCCGGAACTGCTCTTTGCCACATTTCAGTTGACGTTCGCGATCATCACCGCCGCGCTGGTCAGCGGCGCGATCGCCGACCGAGCCAAATTCGCCGCCTGGATGATGTTCGTCCCGGCGTGGGCGATCCTCGTGTATTCGGTTGTGGCCCACTGGGTGTGGGGACCAGGTGGCTGGCTGACCAAGCTGGGGGTGCTCGACTACGCGGGCGGCCTGGTCGTCGAGATCGTCTCGGGTTCCTCCGCGCTGGCGCTGGCGCTGGCGCTGGGGCCCCGCCTCGGCTTCAAGAAGGACGCCATGCGGCCGCACAACCTGCCCCTGGTCATGCTCGGTGTCGGGCTGCTGTGGTTCGGCTGGTTCGGCTTCAACGCCGGTTCGGCGCTGGCCGCCAACGGCACCGCCGCGGCCATCTTCCTCAACACGCTCGTCGCCGGCTGCCTGGGCATGCTCGGCTGGCTCTCGGTCGAACAGTTCCGCGACGGCAGGCCCACCACCTTCGGCGCGGCGTCCGGAGTGGTCGCCGGCCTGGTGGCCATCACCCCGTCGTGCGGCACCGTGGACACGCTCGGCGCGGCGGTCGTCGGACTCGCCGCCGGCTTCGTGTGCTCGTTCGCAGTGGGCGCCAAATTCCGATTCTCCTACGACGATTCGCTCGACGTGGTCGGTGTGCACTTCGTCGGAGGTGTCGTCGGCGTGTCCTTGATCGGGCTGCTTGCCACGTCGGTCATGACGTCGGGCCCGCGGGGCCTGTTGTACGGGGGCGGCTTCACCCAGCTCGGCAAGCAGTCGCTCGCGATCGTCGTCGTCGCTGCCTACGCGTTCGGCGTGTCGTTCGTGCTGGCCACGCTGATCGATCGGGTGATGGGCTTCCGGCTCAGCGCCGAAGACGAGACCACCGGTGTCGACCTGACGCAGCACGCCGAAACCGCCTACGCCGAGGGCGTGCACGGGCACCTGCCATTGCGCCGACCGGGTTTCGACGAGCGCTGAGCCTCTCAGAAACTCGTCGCATCGCAGTTGGCGGGGATGGTGATGGCGCCTGTCTCACCGGGGATCTGCCGGGCGGGCTTGCGCCGTGAGCCGGGCGTGCTCGTCGTCGTCGACGTCGCGGGCCTCGTCGATCAGCAGCACCGGGATGCCGTCCTCGATGCGGTAGGCCCGGCGCAGCCGCGGGTTGTAGAGCAACTCGCCCCCCGCGTCCCGGGAGACCAGCAGCAGCGGGCCCCGGTCTGCCGGGCACACCAGAATGCGCAGCAGTTCATCGTCGATCATCACGCCTCGCCACTCATCTCGGCTCGGACCCCCGGAGTCAGTCGGCGGAATTGTCCGGTGTCGGTATCGAAACACCACACCTGACGCCCAGGCTTGGGGATGCCGGCCGCGCGCAGGGCCCCGACGCTGGGACGGAAGCTGGCGCTCAGCGTCAGTTGCGCGACCACGTGCACGACGTCGGGCCCCAGCCCGACGGCAATCCGATCGACGGCTTCGGTCAGGTCGGCCGCGGTGATGGTGGCCCCGGGCAGCAGCGTCACCGCCGAGACCGCGACCTGCCTGTCCCCGACCGGCACATCGTAGGTGACCGCCAGGTCGACGCCGTTGATGCCGCCCAGCGCATCGGTGACCGGTTCGGCATAGACCAGACCGCGCGCGGTGCGCACCACCGAGCCGCGCCGGCCCATCAGCCAGTAGTCGCCGTCCTCGTCGCGACGGAACAGGTATTCGGTGGAGATCCAGGTGTCGCCGGCGGCGAACACCCCCCGCTTGACCGACGCAGTGGGGTCGATCGGCCCGTTGGATGCCGCGAGCAGCACCCCCACCTGATTGACCTCGGCGGTCTGCACGAAGCCGCGCTCGTTCTCCAGGATCAGGTCGCCTTCGGTGTCATAGGCCCCCAGTTCGATCCGCCCGGCGCCGGGCAGCGGGCGGCCTTTGCTGCCGATCTTGGCGCCCGACACGTTGGCCAGGACGGCATGCCCGTCGGTGGTCGCGAAGAACTCCACCACGCGGGCGGGGGCGAAGGAGTCGAGGACACGCGCCCACAACCCGGTCGGCATGCCCGAGCCGATGAACAGCCGCACCGGGTGGTTGCCGTGCAGCACGAACGCCGGGTCGTCGACGACTTCGCGCAGCATCGCCCACGTGTAGGACACCACAGTGACGCCGTACTGGCGCACCTCGCGGATGAACCGCTCGGGGTCCAGGCCCCGTGACAACGCGATCCGCGTGCCGCCCACCACCGCGCCGCCGAGACTGACCAGCAGCGCCGACTCGTGGTGCAGCGGGGTCAGACAGTACACGGTGTCGCGGCGGTTCAAGGTGGCCGTGGACGCGGTGCCGAACGCCGAAACCGCCCAGCGGTAGTTGGTGATGTGCTTGGCGACCAGCTCGCCGCCGACGGCGGTGAACGCGACGAACGCCAGGTCGCGGGCCAGTCCCGGGTTGGGCCGGTACCAGGCCGGCAGCTCGACGACGTCGGGGTCGATGCGCTCCATGTCGATGACGTCGGCGCCCTCAGGGGGGTGCAGGTCGCGGGTTTCCCCGCCGCCGAGCACCAGCACCTGCCCGGTCGTCTGCGGCCCGGTGGCGAGCACCGCGTCCAGGTTGGTGGGGTCGGTCAGGATTTCCGACACTCCCCCGAGGTGCGCCGAGGCGGCCAAATCGGCGTCGGCGCGCATCACCACGGCAACCGCGCCCAGCCGGGACAGCGCGACGATAGCGACCAGCGCGCTGGGCCGCGTCTCCATCACCACGCCCACCCGGTCGCCCTGCCGTACTCCGACGTCGATGAGGCCGCGCACGACGTTGTCGATCCGCCGGTTCACCGCCTCGTAGGTGTGCACCCGCCCGTCGAACAACAGGAATTCGCCCTGGGGCGCGGCGGAGGCCTGCTCCTCGATGATGCGGCCCAGCGAGATCCGGGTGTGATCGTTGATCTGACCGAGCCGGGCCAATCGCGGCAACGTCCTGACCGTCTCGACGGCCAGCGTGCGCAGGGACTTGTTGGCTGTCACGACCGCCTCGGCCGTACCGCGCGCCATCGCCAGCGCCGCCCCGGAGACTTCCCCGATGCCGTGGGCGAGCCGCGAACTCAACGCCACCCCGCTGTCGGTGCGCTGTCCGGGCTGATCGGCCATCACCTCGATGCCGGCCGGTTTGTCGCCACCGGCAGAAAGCCACTTCACCCATTCGGCGACCGTGGGCCAGCTCTGCTGCGCCGCCTTGCTCCCCACCACCAGGCCGAAATGTCCTGTGCGGATGATGCATTCGTAGACTTCGGCGTTCGGGGCCGCGCGGCGGATGCCGCGCACCGACGCGGGCTGGCCGATGTCGTCGACTTCCCCGACGAACGCCAGCACCGGGCAGGTGATGTCGGTGAGCGTGACCATCTGCCCGTTGATCGCGAAACCGCCGGTCATCATCCGGTTGTGCGCGATGAACTGCTTGAGCAGCTCGGAGACGGCGGGGCCCGACCAGGCGATCCAGCCCTCGGATTCGAGGAATCTGCGCTGATGTTCGCGCGGCAGCAGCGCCTCCCTGTCGTGCAGCTGGCGCACGAAGTCGAGGCGGGCTTTGGCGGTCTTGAGCGGGTCGAGCATCTGAAACCCTGTGCGCGCCAACCAACTTGGAATGTCCAGCCAGCTGAAGACATGGTCGGCCATGAAATTGGCGGCCGCGGCGCCCAGATTCGGCGGGATGTTCATCGGCAAGGCGGCCAGGATGTCCACCGGGGAGCCGAAGGCGACGATGCCGGCGATGTTCTTCGAACGCCGGTAGGCCGCGGTCTGGTAACAGAACATGCCGCCCTGCGAATACCCGACCAGGTGCACATCGCTGCCGGTGGAGTCCCGGACGGTGTCGATGGCCTGGCTGAGCGCCACGATGTGGTCGGCGAGGTTGCGCCGCATGCCGCCTTCGACCTTGTCGGGCGAGCCGAAGTCGATCACCCACGGGTCCAGCCCGTTGGCGTGCAGGATTCCCACCGCGCCTTCGTCACGAGTGACGTCCCACATGTCCGCCGACATCATCATCGGGTGCACCATCAGCACCGGCGGACCCACGTGCCCCTGCCCAAGCCGGCTGTCCGGGGGGAAATAGCGCCGAAGCTTGTACATCGGCACGCTCTCGACGATCTGCGAGGGCGACGGGACGCTGCCGGTATCCAGGCCTCCGAGTCGTAGGACCTCCAGCCCGTTCTGCGCGGTGGCGACCAGGCGCCCAACCGGCCGTGTGATCACCGACAAGTTCAGATCCACCCATGCTCCCTGATTCTCGACAGCCTGGACATCATGGCACATGAGCACCTTTTGCGTCCCTGATCAGGCTATTCGCAGGCCGGCTGCGACGGTGTGGGTGCCCGGCGTCGGCGTCCAGCTAAGGTCGTCCCGGTGGCGCACCTGTTGGGGGCCGAGGCCGTACACCTGGAATATCCGACTCACGTGGTCTTCGAGTCGGTCACGCTCGGCGTCAACGACGGCGCGCGCATCGGCATCGTCGGACGAAACGGGGACGGCAAGTCCAGCCTGCTCGCCCTGCTGACCGCAGAACTGCGGCCGGACTCGGGTCGGGTCACCGCCCGCACCGGGCTGCGGGTGGGAGCCGTGAGCCAGGCCGACACCCTGGACCCGAACCGGACCGTGGGCTGGACCCTCGTCGGCGACCAGGCCGAACACCAGTGGGCGGGCGAGCCGCGGGTCCGCGACGTCGTCGCAGGCCTGGTGGCCGACATCGGGTGGGACGCGCGGGTGGGCACCCTCAGCGGAGGGCAGCGACGTCGAGTGCAGCTGGCCCGGCTGCTAGTCGGCGAATGGGACGTGATCGCCCTCGACGAGCCGACGAATCACCTCGACATCGAAGGCATCAGCTGGCTGGCCGAGCATCTGCGGCAGCGCTGGGCCCGCAACACCGGCGGCCTGTTGCTGGTCACCCACGACCGCTGGTTCCTCGACGAGGTCGTGACGACGACATGGGAAGTGCACGACGGCGTCGTCGAACCCTTCGACGGCGGGTACGCGGCCTACGTGCTGCAGCGCGTCGAGCGCGACCGGCTGGCTGCGGGCGCCGAGGCCAAGCGGCAGAACCTGATGCGCAAGGAACTGGCCTGGCTGCGCCGGGGTCCGCAGGCGCGGACCTCGAAGCCCAAATTCCGCATCGAGGCCGCCAACCAGCTCATATCCGACGTGCCACCGCTGCGCAACACCGTCGAATTGGCCAAGTTGGCGAGCACCCGGCTGGGTAAGGACGTCATCGACCTTCTCGACGTCTCGGTTTCGTTCGGAGGCCGTCCGGTGCTGCGTGATATCGAATGGCGGATCGGCCCGGGCGAGCGCACCGGCATCCTCGGCGCCAACGGTGCGGGCAAGTCGACGCTGCTGGGCTTGATCGCCGGCACCGTCCGGCCCGACAGCGGGCGCGTCAAGCGCGGGAAAACTGTGCGCCTGGCCGTGCTCGACCAGCAGGGCGAGATGCTGTCCCCGATGGCCGGGGACCGGATCGCCGATGTGCTGGGCCGGCTGCGCGGCGGCTACCAGGTCGACGACCGCGAGGTCACCCCGACACAGCTGCTCGAGCGGCTCGGGTTCGGCGGGCGCATGCCTCAAGGCCAGCTCTCGGCACGTGTCGGCGAACTGTCCGGCGGCCAGCGGCGACGGCTGCAGCTGATGCTCACGCTGTTGTCCGAGCCGAACGTGCTGTTGCTCGACGAGCCCACCAACGACGTCGACACCGACATGCTCACCGCCACCGAGGACTTGCTCGACTCCTGGGCGGGCACGTTGATCGTCGTGTCGCACGACCGCTATCTGCTGGAACGAGTCACCGATCAGCAGTACGCGATCCTCGACGGCCGGCTGCGGCATCTGCCCGGCGGCATCGACGACTACCTCCAGCTGGCGGCCCGGCGAACCGCTGCGGCCGCAGCCGGCCCGCAGGCGATATCCGGATCCGGGCCGGCGGCCGTCTCGGGCGCCGGGGCCGGGATGTCCGGGGCCGAGCGGCGTGCCGCCGAGAAAGAGCTGGCGTCGATCGACCGCCAACTGGCGCGCCTGGCCGAACGGATCGCGACCAAACATCTCGAACTCGCCGAACACGACCAGTCCGACCACGTCGGACTGGTCGGACTGACCCGGGAACTGCGCGGCCTGGAAGGCGACGTCGCCACCACCGAGGCACGCTGGCTGGAGCTCTCGGAGATGCTCGAACAGTCCTCGCCGTGACCTCGAGGTCAGCGGGCAGGAGGGCGCCCGCAGGTCAGTGCCAGCGCAGCAACACCAGCTCGGAACAGAATCCTGGTCCCATCGCGAGCATCAGCCCGGGGCTTTCGCTGGGCGGCGGCTTGGCGATGGTGTCACGCAGGATGTGCAGCACCGAGGCCGACGAGAGGTTGGCGATCTCCCCCAGCGAGCGCCACGTCAACTCCAGCGCCTCGGGCGGCAGTTCGAGGCTCTTGGTGATCGCGTTGAGGACCTTGGGGCCGCCGGGATGGGTGACCCACGCGCCGATGTCGTCCTTGGTCAACTCGTGCGCGGCGAGGAACCCGGTGACGTCGTCGGCGAGATACCGGTCGATGAGTGTCGGCAGCTCCGGGGACAGCACCAGTTGGAAGCCGGCGGAACTGACGTTCCAGCCCATGATGTCCAGCGAGTCCGGGTACAGGCGGCTGCGTGAGTCGACGATGTCCGGACCGCTGGCGCGGACCTGTGTGTCGCGCTGTGCCCGGCGCTCACCGACGGCCACCACCGCGGCCGCGCCGTCACCGAAGAGCGCGCTCCCGACCAGGCCCGACACGGTCGGTTTGCACGCCGGATACGTCAGCGAGCACAGCTCCACCGACAGCAAGACGGCGACATCGTCGGGCGCGCCGCGCAGATAGTCGTGCAGTCGGCCCACACCGGCAGCACCGGCCGCGCAGCCGAGGCCGAACAACGGCATCCGGCGTACATCGGGTCGCAGTCCGAGCCGCCCGGCGATCCGGGCATCCAGCGACGGCACCGCGACGCCGGTCACTGTCGTGGTGGCGATCATGTTGATGTCCTGGGGCTTCAGGCCCGCCTCGTCCAGCGCACCCAGCAGAGCCTGGCAGCCCAATTCGACCGCGTTGTCGATGAAAATCTCGTTCGCCTCACCGAAGTCGGTCAGCGACGCGTACCTTTCCAGCGGAAGCACGAGGTGCCGGGAGTTGACCTTCGCTGCGGCGTGCAGGCGCCGCACGATTTCCTCATGTTCTTTCAGCCCGGGGAATTCGACGAACTGGTCGGTGATCTCGCTCTGGCTGTACCTGTTCGACGGCAATGCCCCGAATACGCCCGCGATGACGCTCAATTTCTCTACCTCCGGTGCCCCCACCATGAAGATCCCCGTA
>NZ_JBMIOP010000058.1:0-2212 GCF_049197365.1 Mycobacterium sp. THU-M104 | reverse complement strand
TTGCCCTCCATATCGGGCAAGCCTTCCGCGCTACGCGCTCAAAATAGCTGAGGCACCACCACCGGCCACGCGCTCAAAGTAGGTGAGGCACGCCGTGCTGTTGACAAGAAGAGGTTTACAGCGTCAAAACTACGTCGCAACCGATCAACGCGCGGCGGTCCGCATCACCGTTGCTGATCGATGCGC
The DNA here is from genome assembly GCF_049197365.1 of Mycobacterium sp. THU-M104. NCBI lineage: Bacteria > Bacillati > Actinomycetota > Actinomycetes > Mycobacteriales > Mycobacteriaceae > Mycobacterium > Mycobacterium sp. THU-M104. Next base: position 2,026 of record NZ_JBMIOP010000058.1, on the reverse strand, counting down.
CCACTGCTGCGCCATTTCCAGCAGCACCGGGGGCTCGTCGTGCTCAAGGTGATGGTCGGCCCCTCCGCCAGGTCTGCGTGGTGCTGTCGGATGTGGTCATCGCCTGCAGCATGTGCAGCCGCGCACGCCGCGACCCGCGTCGAAGGTCATGCTTTTCGAGTCCGGCAATCATGCGCCAACCAATGGCCGGTCAGCCGATCTCGGTGCGCAGTCCCTCGTGCCGCAATCCCAGCTCACTGCTGATTCCGGTGAACAGGTCATGGGCATCGACCTCAAGGCCCCGTAGCCCGACCCTCAACGCGCCCGGCTTCTTGTCGACGACGACTTTTCCCGTGGGATCCATCGGGTACTCGGTCCGGGCCGCTGAGGCAGCCCGCGGGCTCTCCGCCACCAACCGGTATCCGTGGTCGTCGCGGAGCCTGTCGGCAACCGCGGTGACCAGTTCTCGTTCGAGCTCTCCGGCATCGATGCTCGTGGGGACGGTCACCGTCATCCTGGTCACCGGGACAACGCTACTCCCGTCGGGGACAGCGGGGGCAACGTCGCCGCTGCTCGCGATTGCCTTGGCGCAGAACCGCAGATGCGCGGCCCGCGGCCCAGATCGCCGGCCCAGATGGGTAACGTTTCACGGTTGTCCGTGTCAGGGTCTCGCAGGTGTGTTCGCGCGGCTCAGGTGTTTGATGAACCAGTCCCGGGCCAGCCCGGCGACCTGCTCGAGTGTGCCGGGTTCGTCGAAGAGGTGGGTCGCGCCGGGAACGACGGACAGCTCGCAGACGCCCGGGATCATGTCCCGGGCCTGCCGATTCAGTTCCAGCACCTGGTCATCACGCCCGCCGACGATCAGCAGTGTCGGGCTGCGCACGGCGGTCAGCCAGTGGCCCGCCAGGTCCGGTCGCCCACCGCGAGACACCACCGCCGCCACGTTCACCCGAGGATCGGCGGCGGCGACCAGGGCCGCGCCCGCTCCGGTGCTGGCGCCGAAGTAGCCGACCGGCAGCGACGCGGTGTCGGGCTGGCCGGCCAGCCAGCCGGTCACGTCGACCAGGCGTTGCGCCAGCAGCCCGATGTCGAAGACGTTGGCGCGGTTGCGTTCTTCCTCGGGGGTGAGCAGGTCGAACAGCAGGGTCGCAAGCCCTGCCGCAGTCAAGACCTCGGCCACGTAGCGGTTGCGGGGGCTGTGGCGGCTGCTGCCGCTGCCGTGGGCGAACACCACGATGCCGACCGGATGCCGCGGGATCGTGAGTCGGCCGGCCACCGACACCGGGCCCGCGCTCACCCGGACCTCCTCGTCGCGTATCGGGGGGTCGTCGGCGGCGACGACCGCGCGCTCGGCGACACCCTCCCGGGCACGATCGAGCAGTGCGACCACCTCGTCGTCGGACGTCTGGGTGAAGTTGCGGTAGCCCTGGCCGACGGCGGAGAAGGACCGCGGCGTGTACAGGCAGACCACATCGTCGGCGTGTCCGGAGAACCTGGTGAAGATGTCGCGTCCGCCGATCGGCACCGCCAGCACGACCCGGCGCGCGCCCTGGGCGCGCGCCACCAGACAGGCCGCCTTGGCCGTCGCGCCCGTCGCGACGCCGTCGTCGACGATCACTGCGATCCGCCCGGCCACCGGCACCCGGGTGTGGCCGCGCCGGAACCGTTCCGAGCGGCGCTCCAGTTCGGCGCGTTGCCTGGCCTCGACGGCGGCCATCTCGTCCCCGGCGAGGTCGGCTTCGCCCGCCACGGAGTCGTTGATCACCCGTACCCCGCCCTCGCCGATGGCGCCGAAGGCCAATTCCGGTTGATAAGGCACTCCCAGTTTGCGCACCACCAGCACGTCCAAGGGTGCGTTGAGCGCCTTGGCGACCTCGAAGGCAACCGGCACCCCGCCGCGCGGCAGCCCCAGCACGACGATGTCCTGGCCGCGCAACGGTTCCAGGCGCTCGGCCAGACGCCTTCCGGCATCGACGCGATCGTCGAACAGCCGCATACCACCACGCAATGCTCCCCGTCGTCCGCCCACAAGGCGTTCGCCATCGCC
>NZ_JBMIOP010000133.1:0-17649 GCF_049197365.1 Mycobacterium sp. THU-M104 | reverse complement strand
TCGCTGCGTAAAAACACCGCCGACCACCGCCAGATCACCGAAGCCCTCGCCAACGCCTACATCGCCGGCCACCTGCCCGACTTCGGCGCCGTCGTGGGGACGGCACGCAAGCTCGACCTGCCCACCTACCCGTTCCAGCATCGCCAGTACTGGTTCCGTGAGGAGCGGGTTCCGGCCGTCGCGCAGGCCGCGGACCAGAGCACGGCGATGCGCACCGACGCCGTCCGCCTCCTCGAGGACGGTCAGTTCGAAGAGCTCGCCGCGCTGCTGGGCCGCACGAACGGCGACCAGCAGCAGACCATCGAGGTGCTCAGAGAGCTTGCCGCGCAACACAACCAACAGCGCGGCACCCAGTCCATCGCCGATTCCCGCTACGAGATCCGCTGGGAGAAAGCCCCGGCCGGGTCCGCGCGCGCGGCCGAGGGGGCTGCCTGGCTGCTGATCAGCGACGACGCCGCGGCGGCCCAGCCGTTGGTCGACGCGCTGACCGCACGCGGGCACGGGGCCCAGATCCTCGGGCTGCCGATGTCCGACGCGGACGAGCAACAACTCGAAGCGACGCTGCGTGCCGCCGCGGCAGGCGACGCGGCGGTGCGGATCCTGCACGTCGCGGCCCTCGGGTCCGGTGTCTCGGACACCGTGCCGTCGACGCAATCGCTGCTGCGGATGCAGCACCGCATCCTGGGCGGGACACGACGGATCTTCCGCGCCGCGGCCGCCGCCGAACTGCGCGCGCCCATCTGGCTGGTCACCCGCGGCGCACAACGGGTCACCGACACCGACACGGTGTCACCGGTGCAGTCCTGCCTGTGGGGCTTCGGCCGCGCCGCCGCTCTGGAATATCCACGCCAGTGGGGCGGGCTGGTGGATCTGTCCGGCACCGGCGTCGACGACTGGTCACGGGTGGTCGACCAGCTGGTGGCGGCCCCGGCCGGTGAAGACCAATTCGCGTTGCGGGACAACGCGGCCTACGTGCCCCGGCTGACCCGACGCTCGGGGTTGCCGAACGGAACACCGCTGGCATTGCGCAGTGATGCGACGTACCTGGTTACCGGCGGGCTGGGTGCGATCGGCTTGGAGGTCGCCGGCTATCTGGCCGCGCACGGGGCCCGGCATCTGGTGCTGACCAGTCGGCGCGCACCGAGCGACGCCGCGCAGCAGCGCATCGACGCCCTGCGCGAACAGCACGGCTGCGACGTGCGCGTCATCGCGGCCGACGTCGGCAATCCGCACGATGTGGCTCGGCTGATGACCACGGTGCAGGCAGAGCTACCGCCGCTGGCCGGTATCGTGCACGCCGCCGGCGAGATCGGCAACACCCCGCTGCAAACCCTGGATGACGACGAGGTGGACCGCGTCTTCGCCGGAAAGGTCTGGGGTGCCTGGTATTTGGCCGAGGCCACCGCCGACGTCAAGCTGGACTTCTTCCTGAGCACCTCCTCGATATCCGGGGTGTGGGGCAGCTTCGGGCAGAGCGCCTACGGCGCGGCCAACGCCTTCCTCGACGGGCTGGCCTGGCGGCAGCGTGCGCAGGGCGTCCCGGGGATCAGCGTCAACTTCGGACCGTGGATGTCGGGGTCGGCGGGCATGGCCGACGCGGAATCCCGCGCGCACCTGGACAAGCGGGGCGTCCAGACGTTGTCGCCCGCCGACGCATTGGCGGGCATGGCCGACCTCATGGCGTCGTCGTCCGCGCAAGGGGTGGCAAAGGGTCCTGTGCAAGGGGTCGTGGCCCGGATCGACTGGGCCAGCTTCCTGCCGCTCTACCAGATGGCGGGCAAGCGAGCCTTCCTGGCGCAGCTGGAACGCGAGGTGCCTCAGTCGGAGTCGGCGCCGGCATCGGCGTCGGGTGCCACCCAGCTGGTGGACCGGCTCGCCGCCGCCCCGGTGCAGCAGCGCAAGAAGCTCGTCGTGGACTACCTCCGCGACGTCGTCGCGGAGGTGACCCGGATCGACGCCGCCGGGATCCGCGACGAAGCCGGGTTCTTCGATCTCGGCATGGACTCGCTGATGGCCGTCGAAATGCGGCGCCGCGTCGAGCGCGCCGTGGGCAAGGAGCTGCCGTCCACCCTGGCGATGGACTATCCGCGCCTGGTCGACGTGGCGGACTTCCTGCTGCGCGACGTCCTCGGCATCGACGGGAAGGCGGCCGCCGATGCGGGCGCCAAAGCGGCGGCCCAGCCGGTCGCGGTCGTCACGACGCACGCCGAGGAGCCGATCGCGATCGTCGCGGTGGCCTGCCGCTTCCCGGGTGCGCCCGATCCCGAAGCGTTCTGGGAGGAGTTGGCCGGCGCCGTCGACGCGATCCGCGAGATCCCCGAGGACCGCTTCGACGTCGACGAGTACTACGACCCGGATCCCGAAGCGCCGGGCAAGATCTACACACGCTACGGCGGATACCTCGAAGGGGTCGACGGATTCGATCCGGAGTTCTTCGGCATCTCCCCGCGCGAGGCCGTGTGGATGGATCCCCAGCAGCGGTTGATGCTGGAAATCGTGTGGGAGGCCCTCGAAAGGGCTGGTTACGCGCCGGCGTCGTTGCGCGGCAGCAAAAGCGGCGTGTTCGTGGGGGTCGCGGCCAACGAGTATTCGCAGCTGCTCAACGCCAACTCGGTCGAGACGATCGAAGCCCACTTCATCACGGGCAACGCGCTCAACGTCATCGCGGGCCGGGTTGCCTTCGCGCTCGGCCTGGAGGGGCCGGCGATGGCAGTCGACACCGCCTGCAGCGCGTCGCTGGTGGCCGTCCATCAGGCCTGCCAGGCACTGCATTCCGGTGACTGCGACATGGCGCTGGCCGGTGGGGTGAACGTGCTGGTGAGCCCGGCATCCATCGTGGCCGCCTCGCGTGCCAGAATGCTTGCCGCCGACGGCCGATGCAAGACCTTCGACGCCGCCGCGAACGGCTATGCGCGCAGCGAGGGCTGCGGGGTACTGGTGCTCAAGAGGCTCAGCGACGCCGAACGCGACGGAGACCGGATTTGCGCAATCATCCGGGGCACCGCGGTCAACCAGGACGGCGCCTCCAGTGGTTTGACCGTGCCGAACGGCGGTGCGCAGCAACGGCTCATCGCCACCACGTTGGCCCGCGCCGGTCTGGCCGGCGGGGAGGTCGACTACCTCGAGGCGCACGGCACGGGCACTTCGCTGGGTGACCCGATCGAGGTGCAGGCCGCCGCGGCCGTCTACGGCGCCGACCGTGACGCGGACCGGCCGCTGCTGATCGGGTCGGTCAAGAGCAACATCGGCCACCTCGAGTCGGCGGCGGGCATCGCCGGCCTGATCAAGGTCGTGCTGTCGTTGGAGCACGAAATGCTGCCGCAGAACCTGCACTTCGCGACGCCGTCGCCGAACATCCCGTGGGACTCCCTGCTGGTGCAGGTCGTCGACAAGGCGAGGCCGTGGCATGCCGACGGCCGGCCGCGCCGCGCCGGAGTGAGTTCCTTCGGATTCTCCGGCACCAACGCCCATGTGCTGATCGAGGAGGCGCCACCGCGATCGGCGGACGCCGACGAATCCTCGGACGCCGCACCCGACGTCATCGGGGCGCCGGAGTCGGGCGCCACAGTGGACGGCTTCGGTCTGTTGCCGCTGTCGGCGCGCTCGCCACAGGCGCTCATTGCGTTGGCGCAGCGCTACGGCACCTGGCTGGAGGCTCATCCACAGGTCGACATCGCCGACGTGTGTTTCACCGCCGGGGTGGGGCGTTCGCATTTCGAACACCGTGCCGCGCTCGTCGTGGATTCGGTAGCCGGTGCCCGCGAGTTGCTGGCCGAATTGGCCGAGAACCGGCTGGGTCCGGGTGCGGTGCGCGGCGAGTGCGGTGACCCGCCGAGGACGGCGTGGTTGTTCACCGGGCAGGGCAGTCAGTACCCGGGGATGGCGCGCGAGTTGTTCGACACCGAGCCGGTGTTCGCCGAGACCGTGCAGCGCTGTGCCGACGCGGTCGACGGCATGCTGCCGCGCCCGTTGCTGGAGGTCATGTTCGACACAGACGGCTCCGACAACGGAGAATCGCTGCGGCACACCTCGTTTGCGCAGCCGGCACTGTTCGCCGTCGAGATGGGTCTGGCCCGCCTGTGGCAATCGTGGGGCATCGAACCCGACGTGGCGCTCGGCCACAGCGTGGGCCAGTACGCGGCGGCGTGTGTGGCCGGGGTGTTCGGCCTCGAGGACGGGGCACGGTTGATGGCCGAGCGCGGCCGGCTGTTCGGCAACCTGCCCGAGGGCGGCCGGATGGTGGCGGTGTTCGCCGACGCCCAGCACGTAGAGCGCGTCGCCGACGAATTCCCGCACGTGTCCGTCGCGGCCTACAACGGCCCCAACACGGTGTTGTCGGGCCCGGCCGCAGATCTGGAGCAGGCTGTCGGCAAGTTGACCGCGGACGGAATCCGGTGCACCTGGTTGGAGACCAGCCACGCCTTCCATTCCGAGCTGCTGGAACCGGCGCTCGACGAATTCGAGTCCTACGCAAGCAAGTTCGAATTCACCGTTCCGGCCATGCCGCTCGTGTGCAACCGCACCGGCGCGGTGCTCACCGCGGACACCCCGCTGGACGCGAAGTATTGGCGGCGGCATTCCCGCCAGCCGGTGCAGTTCGCCGAAAGCGTGCAGACCGTGGCCGCGCTGGGCTGCTCGGTGCTGATGGAGATCGGCCCGCAGCCGGTCCTGACCGGCGCCGCGGTGCAGGTCTGGCCGGATTCCTCGGCCACTCCGCGTAGCGTTGTTTCGCTGCGCAAGAGTACCGACGACCGGCACCAGATCGCCGAAGCGCTGGCCGCGTCCTATGTTGCCGGGCATCGACCCGTGTTCACCGCGCTGTATCACCGGCCACACCGGCGAGTCGAACTGCCCACCTACCCGTTCCAGCGGCGTCGCTTCTGGCCGAAGAACGCCGACATCCGCGGCGTCGACGGTCAGGGTGCCGCCGGATCCGGAATCCTGGGCAGTGTCAAGGATCTCGCCTCCGGCGACATGGTCTACACCAGCCGGTGGTCCACCAAGACGCAGCCGTGGCTGCGCCATCACGTCATCTACGGCACTGTCGTGGTTCCCGGCGCGACGTACGCGGCAATGGCCTTGGCCGCCGTCGGGGCGCCGGCGCAGGTGCGCGAAGTCTTCTTCTACGAACCGATCATCCTGGGCGACAAGGCGTCCCGGGAAGTGCAGTTGACCGTGCATCCGGTCGAAGACGGCGAATTGACCTTCCAGGTCCACAGCCGCCCGTACGGTGACCGCGAAGCCGACTGGTCGTTGAACGCCGACGGCCGGATCGCCTCCGGCATCGAGGACGAGCCGGCAACCGAGTCGGCAGAGTCCATCGACGCCGCGTGCGAGCGGCTGAGCCGCATGCGTCCGCAGCAGCTGTTCGACACCTTCGCCGACCTGGAGCTGCAGTGGGGGCCCACGTGGTCCACGTCGCTGAAATCGCTGTGGTCCGGCGACGGCGAGGCGGTCGGCGATATCGCCATCGGCGACGAACTGGCCGAACAGCTTGGTGGCGAGCCGGTCCATCCGGTGCTGCTGGATCTGTGCACCGGAGTCGCCTTCCCGGCCTTCCCGGCGGCCCTCGTGGGCGACGAAGACGAACTGCCCGATCTGTTCCTGCCGCTGCGGTACGGGCGGGTGGAGCTGCGGGAGACGCTACCGCGGCGTTTTTATTGCCGCGCGCGGTGGCAGAGCGGCGGTTCGGACAGCGAAACGCAGGTCTTCGACCTCGATTTCGTCGACCGCGATGGGCGCGAGCTGGGCAGTATCCGCGAGTTCGCGGTCAAACGTGCGCCCCGGGAGGCATTGCTGCGCGGGCTCGGCGGCGACGCCAGCCGAAACCTCTACACCCTGGGCTGGGAGGAGACGCCGGCGCCGGAACCCGGCACCGCCCCCAAGGGTGATGTCACCTGGCTGATCGCCGGATTCGACGAGCTGGCCGCCGACGTGCCCGGTGCTGTCACGGTGGACCGCGGTTCGGCTGCGGACTCCTGGAAGCAACAACTCGCACTGGCGCAGGAACGCGGTGCGCCGGTCTCCGGAATCGTCTGGCGCAGCGCCAACCGGCCCGCCGCGGAAGAGTCGAGCGCTGAATTCGCCGCGCGGGTGGAAACCGAGATCGACCAGTTGCTCGCAGTCGTGCAGACGCTATTGGCGCAGCAGGACCTCAAACTCAGCGGCGGACTGTGGATCGTCACCCAACGGGCCGTGGCGACCGAATCCGGCGAGCCGGTCGATCCGGGGCAGGCGGCGCTGTGGGGCCTGGGACGCACCATCATCGCCGAGCAGCCGAGCCTGCGGTGCCGGCTGGTCGACTCCGATGGATTCGGCGACACCGTGCACTCGCTGGCCGGCCTGCTCAGCGCACCCGTCGAAGAACCGGAACTTGCTCTGCGACAAGGAAAGTACTTGGTGCCACGGCTGCTGCCATGGGCGCGCAGCGGGCATCTCGCCGTACCGCGCGCCGCTGACTACTTCCTGGCACCGACCGAACGCGGCGCGATCGACAACCTTCGTCTGAATGAGACGGTGGTCGCGCCGCCGGAGGCGGGCCAGGTGCAGATTCGGGTGGAGGCCGCAGGCCTCAACTTCCGCGATGTGCTCAACGTGCTCGGCCTGTACCCGGGCGACCCGGGGCAGATCGGTGGCGGTGACCTCGCCGGCGTCGTCACCGAGTTGGGTGGCGGTGTCACCGGGTTCGAGGTCGGTCAGCGCGTCTTCGGCTTCATGCCCGGGTCGTTCGCCACCCGGGTCAACGTGCCGGCCCAGTTCCTGTCGCCGGTGCCCGACGGCATCAGCGCCGTAGGCGCGGCGACCATCCCGGCCGGGGCGCTGACGGCACGGCTGGCGTTCGACTGGGCGAAGGTCGGCCCCGGTGACCGGGTGCTCATCCACGCCGCCAGCGGTGGCGTCGGTCTGGCCGCCATCCAGATCGCGCAGCAGTGCGGTGCGACCGTGTTCGCCACCGCCAGCACCTACAAACGGGCCAAGCTGCGGGAAATGGGAGTGGAATACATCTACGACTCGCGCAGTACGGATTTCGCCGACCAGATCTTGGCGGACACCGGCGGTTCGGGTGTGGATGTGGTGCTCAACAGCCTCACCAACGAGGGTTTCATCGCCGCGACCGTGCGGGCCACCGCCCAAGGCGGCCGTTTCGCCGAAATCGCCAAGCGGGACATCTGGACTCGTGAACAGATGGCGGCAGCGCGTCCTGACATCTCCTACGAGATCATCGCGCTGGACGCGTGCATCGAGCAAGAACCTGCGCGGGTGGGGACGTTGCTGGACGAGGTGGCCGACAGCATGGCCAACGGCTCGCTGGCACCGATCGCTGTCGAGGTCTACCCGGTGACGGAGGCCAAGGCAGCGTTCCGGCGCATGCAGCAAGCACGTCACATCGGCAAGATCGTGCTGCAGATGCCGCAACCGCTACAGCCGCGCGCCGATCGGACCTACCTGATCACCGGCGGGCTCGGTGCACTCGGCTTGTTCACGGCGGCCTATCTGGCGCAACTCGGCGCCGGTGACATCGTGGTGACCAGCCGGCGCGCACCCGATGCCGACGCGCAAAAAACCATCGACGACATCATGGAGCGCCACCGGTGCCGCATCCACGTCTTCGCGGCCGACGTCGGCGACGAGGCGCAAGTCGACGCGTTGCTCAAACGGATCCGGGAGGAGTTGCCGCCGCTCGCGGGCGTGGCGCACCTGGCGGGTGTGCTCGACGACGCGCTACTGAACCAGCAGAACCTGGAACATTTCCGGACGACGCTGGCGCCCAAGGCCTTCGGTGCCCGCTACCTGGACCGGTTGACGAAGGACGACGATCTCGACTTCTTCATCCTGTACTCCTCGGCCGCCAGCGTGCTCGGGTCGCCCGGCCAGGCCAACTACGCCGCTGCCAACTCCCTTCTCGACGGCCTTGCTGCCGACCGCAGGGCACACGGCCTGCCCGCAACCGGCATCAACTGGGGTCCGTGGGCCAAGGGCGGCATGGCCACGTCGCATGCCGCGCGCGCGAACCTCAGCGCGCAGGGCCTGATTCCGCTGGAGCCCGCGGCCGCACTGAACGCACTCGCCGAGGTGGTCGCCAACGGAACCGGGCAGGCAACCGTCATCAAAGCCAACTGGCAGCGTGCCGCGAAGGGGCTGGGCGTCTCCCGTCCGACTCTTCTGGCGCACGTGCTGCCCAGCGCTGCCACCGCGACACGCGGTGACAGCGAGTTGCTCCGGCAGTTGCACGAGGTGCCCGAGGGGGAGCGCGGTAGTTTCCTCACCGACTACCTGCGGCGCGAAGTGCAGAACTTCCTGCGGCTGGCGCAACTGCCGGCCGCAACCAGCCGGTTCCTGGAGTTGGGGACGGACTCGCTGATGGCGGTCGAGTTCAGCAACCGGTTGCTTCCCCAGTTCGGCGGCGCCTTCACGATCAGCGCGACCGCTGTCTTCGACTACCCGACGATCGGGGCGCTCGCCGAGTACCTGGCCGCTCAGGTACCGGAGCCGGGTGAGGCGGACCCGGTCGGTGCAGCCGAGCCCTCGCAGTGATCGCCGGGAACGGGTAGGCGCTGCCACCGGCGACACCGCAATTCGGAAAACTCACCGGACGTGTGCCGCAGGAAGCCGACAACCGATCGTCCAACGGCGAGGCTCAGCCGGACAAGGCTGCCCGGTATGGTGTCGCGATCACCAATCGGAATCTGCGTAGAACAGGCTGGCTACGTCACGTGTCCGCTCTTTGATAGTGACAATTTCGCGTTCGCTGAGCCGGTTCTTCCAGTTGAGGACATTCAGTCTGCTGTTTCGCCGGAGATTGAACTCGTCGTCTCTCACCTGTTCCAACGGGTTAAGGGTGATCCGACGCTTGGGCTGCTGCCCGCTCGCGCTTTCGGCAATGGAGGCGCGGACGTCCTCCGTGAATTCCAGGCCGAACTCGGCATAGACTTTCCGAAAATTTGCGATAGGATCCATTGACAGGTCTTCGTGCGTGACGAAGAGCCAGGTTGGATAATGTCTGCGATATTCGTCCACCACAGCATAGATGCAATTCCACAACAGCGCCCCTTCAAGAATAATGTCCTGCTCATTCTCGGCGCAATAACGGATTTCGGACTCGAAATCGCCCAGTCGGGTTTCGCGGATGAGTTGCGGTTGCGCCAGGAACACGTTGAAGTCCACTTTCCAATTCAGGACCTTCATGCTCGAACAAACCGCCGCAGGGTTCCGTATGGTGACCACAACATTCATATCGAACCGGTGCGCGAGCCAGGGGGCGGAAAACACGGCAAGTGGATCTTTGACCACCGCAGAATGCTTTCTCCGCCTGTGCATGGAAAGATCCTTGAAAATCCAGAGCATTTGTAGCGCGTCTCGCACGCTTGTGGCGTGCAGCAGATTTCTTCGCAGGGGGTACCTGAAGTTCACGAGGCGTGCCAGATAGTGATCGTATGCACGTGAGTTCTCATCGGTGATGTAGAGAAACGGCGTCAGAGGATTGGCGAAGCCGCTCAATAAGCCACCCTCCAGAGTGAAAGGCTCGTGTATGTAGCCCACACCAGGTGCGCGCGAAATCATTTGGCCAGTCCAGGTTGTGCCCGATCGGGGTGCGCCGGTCACGAGAATCGGCTTCCTGTTCTCACATGTATCGATGGGCTCGTGTTCCATGGCGATGGTCGAATGCTCCCGTCTCGTTGAAGGTCTCACCCGGCTCACATGACCCGGGTTCACATGACAATGCAGGCCCGCATGAAAATCGGGGCCTGCGGCATTGCTGCTGATTCGGGAGCGGCGTCGGCAGACCCGCCGATCGGCCAACGACCGACAGGCGGATGCCGTGCGACAAGGGACGAATCTATGCCGCCTCGGCACGCAATTGAGACCTCAGTATCCGGTACTCCAACAAGCCCGCCCGCATCTGCTCGTAGATCGCGGAGCCGGGTAGCGCAAGGAAGTTGGCCACGCGAGCATTTCCGTCACCATAAACCTGCTCGTAGTTGTTGCTCGCTTGATCTCGGGAGGCCAGGACGTTGGCGGTGATGTCACGGTCGTCCTCGGTGACAAAGCCCAGCGCCTTCAAACGGGTCCTCACATAGTCCCAGTCCTCGGGACTCAAGAAGTCCGTATGCAGGAACCAGGCCGTGGGCCGACAAATACGGCGGACTTCTTTCAGAAATTTTGGCAGATTGCCATACGAATGGGACGATTCAATGTTGATGACTGCATCGCAGGCGTCATCATCCAGGGGAATGTTCAGGGCGTCGCCGACCTTGAAGTCGAGCGAAGGCTTGGTGTGCGTTTTGCTGCAGAAGCCGATGGCTTCCGATGACAGGTCGATACCGATGACACGGGCGTTGAACTTCTCCGCGACAAGGGCGGAGTTACCGCCACGCCCACATCCTATTTCTACGACGGTGCGGTCATTGAGGTCGTGCGATCCGACGACTTCGAACACGAGTCGGACCGAGTTGACGTTGAAGGTGCCTTCGCGAATCGGGAATGCCGATTCATTGCGAGAATCGATCGGCAGGTAGCCATAATTCAGGAAGAACGACGAGTCGGCCACCCCGATGTCTTCCAGGCGCCTGCTGAGTTTGTCGTAAAAGCTGCGCCAGCCGACTGCGGTCGTGGACAGAAGGTCGTCGGCGAGGTGCGCAGACATTGCGACCGGTGTTGCACTGTCCTTCGGTTCGAGTTGCGCCGATTGTTCGCCATGGTTGTCCATTGATGTCGCCTCAATCAAATCTGCGTCGCCTCACCGAATTGTGCCGCCCCTACAGTAGCCTCGACGTCTGCGATCGCAAAGAACGCCCCGGTGCCGTCTGCTGAATCCGTGACACGGCCGGTGCCGCCATGACACGGCCGGTGCCACCATGACGCGATCGGCATCGCGACCACGGTCGACGGAACTCCGGCGCCGATCAGGCCAGTTGTCGCCGTGGCGTCTACGTCCCGGACGGGCGGCGCAGCGGCCGCGCCGACGGCTGCGGCAACGGGTCCGAGCAACTATTGCGACACGAACCAGACCGAGGAGTTGGCCCCTGCCCGTGCCGGTCGATCGGCGTGGGCCAGCAAACGACACGGCGGTCCGCGGCCGGAATCTTCTCGGGGCCCGAATATGTCGGCACACGATTGTCGTTCATCAACAGTGCACGTCTGCGGCTTTCGAGGCGCCGGTGCGCGTCGTCGCGGCGACAGCCCGGCCGGCAACCTCGTGAGCGAACGGCTTCACCCGCTCGGCGCACCGTGCGACGTGGGGCCGTGAACTGATCACCGCGAATTTGAAGGTTCCAGAGTACGGCGCGGGTGATATTACCACCGCGTAGGTTTCAGGTGAGGGATCGGCACCTGAATTTCCCCCAAGGCCAAGACAACCTCCTTGGTCATCCAGTATGGTTTAGGACTTGTTACACCTATGTCCAGTAGACGGGTACGGGAGACGCGGTGAGCATCAATCCGTTCGACGACGAAGATGGCAGGTTTTTGGTCTTGGTCAACGACGAGGAGCAGCACAGCCTGTGGCCGGCTTTCGCCGACGTTCCCTCCGGCTGGCGGGTGGTGTACGGCGAGGCGGCTCGCGCGGAGTGTCTGGACTACATCGAGCAGAACTGGACCGACATAAGACCGAAGAGTCTGCGCGATCGCTTGGCTGCGGGACAGGGGCATTGACGGTTAGCCGCGGGGAAGCGGCATTGACGCTTGGCCGCGGCACTGGGGCGTTGATAGGTAGACCGAATGACACGTGATGACCAGGCGCTTCCGCTGACGCGGGGCCAACTCGACATTTGGCTTGCGCAGGAGACGGGTCACGCCGGTACGGAGTGGCAGCTCGGTGTACTTGTGCGATTCGACGGAACGATCGATCCCGACGTACTCAAGCGCGCGATCAGTCAAGCGATGGGCGAGGCCGAACCGGCCAGGGCCGCCATCGTCGAGGCCGACGGCCAGGTTTTCCAGCGGGCGATCGATTACCCGGACGTCGAACTGGACTTCCAAGACCTGAGCGACGCGGGCCATCCGGTGCAAGAGGCTCGCGCGAGGGCGTTGTCCATCCAGCACACGCCCATGTCCCCGGCCGGCCCGCTGTTCAAATTCGCCTTGTTCCAGACCTGGGTGGACGAATTCTACTTGTTCGGCTGCTTCCACCACATGATCATCGATGGAACCGGAATCACGCTGCTCGCCAACCGGATTGCGACCGTATACGCGGCAATTGTTTCTGACTCTCCCATTCCGCCGTCCTTCTTCGGATCCCTGGAAGATCTGGTTCGGTGCGAGTCGGAATACACAGCGTCCACCGACTACCGGGAAGACCAGGCCTATTGGGCCGGCAACATTCCGTCGGACAGCGCGCCGCATGACCGGTTGTCCCCGACGGGTGGCGAGGGGGAGCAGCGTGCGCCCTCTGCGCCGGTTCGGTTGGACCCCGTCGCCCTGCGGCGAGTTCAGGAGTTGTCCGACGCGTGGAGGGTGCCGAGGTCATCGGTGATCACCGCGGCGTGCGCACTGCTGGTGCGTGGGTGGGGCGCCCAGGGCTCACAGGTGGTGCTCGACTTCCCGGTCAGCAGGCGGGTGCGTCCGGAGTCGAAGATGATTCCCGGGATGCTTTCCGGGGTAGTGCCACTGGTGATGGGCCTCTCGCCGGAGACCACGGTGGCCGACTTTTGTCAGCACGTCGATACCCGGATACGGGAAGCTTTGCAGCATCAGCGGTTCCCCGTGCATGCTTTGGAACGCAAAGCCGACCCGCGCGGCGACGGTCAGCCGCCCGATCGAGTGAGCGTCAACTTCATGCCCTCCACGATGACCATGGACTTCGCCGGTGTGGAGGCATCGGCGTCGTTCACCAACCCCGTCCAGGTGGGCAGCTTCGGATTGATCTTCTCCGGCGCCGGCGATCAGCTTTTTCTCAGTACGGCGGGCGCTGGCGGGGCATTTGCGAATTTCGACGTCCCGGAATTGGCGAGGCGACTGCAGCGGGTGTTCACCGCCATGACCGCCGACCCCGGGCGGCGGCTTTCGTCGCTGGAACTGCTCGATGCCGGTGACCTTGCCAGGCTGGACGGGTGGGGCAACCGGGCGGTGTTGACCCGCCCGGCCCCCGCCTCGGCGTCGATTCCGGTGGCGTTCGCCGCCCAGGTGGCCCGCGCCCCGGAGGCGACGGCGATCACGTGCGGAGAGCGTTCGTGGACCTACCGCGAGGTCGAGGAGGCTTCCGACCGGTTGGCGAAGCTGTTGGCCGGTCAGGGCGTGGGCCCGGGTCAGCGGGTGGCGCTGTTGTTGCCGCGTTCGGCCGAGGCGATCGTGGCGATTTTGGCGGTGCTCAAAACCGGGGCCGCCTACGTGCCGATCGACCCGTCGGTGCCGGCGGCCCGGATCGGGTTCGTGCTCGACGACGCGGCGCCGATCGCGGTGATCACCAACACCGGGTTGAGCGATCGGCTGGACGGGCGCGATCTGCTGGTCATCGACGTCGACGATCTCGACGATCCCGCCGTCGACGTGCGGTCCGACACCGCGCTGCCGGCGCCTGACCCGGAGAACATCGCCTACCTGATCTACACGTCGGGGACAACCGGTGTCCCCAAGGGGGTGGCCATCACCCACCACAACGTGATCGGGCTGCTGGACTCTCTCGCCGTCGAGTTGGCGCCGGGGCTGGTGTGGTCGCAGTGGCATTCGTTGGCCTTCGACGTCTCGGTCTGCGAGATCTGGGGTGCGCTTCTGGCCGGCGGGCGCCTCGTGGTGGTGCCCGAGTCGGTGGCGCGTTCGCCGCAAGATTTCCATGCGCTGTTGGCCGCCGAAGAAGTCGGCGTTTTGAGCCAGACCCCGTCGGGGTTCTCTGCGCTGCAGACCGCGGACGCGCTCGCACCCGAGCTCGGGCGTCGGCTCAAGCTTGAGGCCGTGGTGTTCGCCGGGGAGGCGCTCGAGCCCCAGCGGCTGTCGCCGTGGCTGGACAACCACCCGGGTTTGCCGCGCCTGCTGAACTTGTATGGCACCACCGAGACGACGGTGCACGCCTCGTTCCGGGAGATCCTGGCTGCCGACGTGCACAGCACGGCCAGCCCCGTCGGGGTGCCGCTGGCCCACCTGGCCTTCTTCGTGCTGGACGCGTGGTTGCAGCCGGTGCCCGCGGGCGTAGTGGGGGAGTTGTATGTCGCCGGCACCAGTGTGGGGTGTGGGTATTGGCGGCGTCCCGGTCTGAGTGCGACGCGGTTTGTGGCGTGTCCGTTCGGGGAGCCGGGGGCGCGGATGTATCGCACCGGGGATCTGGTGTGGTGGGGTGCGGACGGTCAGCTGCGGTATGTGGGGCGCGCTGATGAGCAGGTCAAGATCCGCGGGTACCGCATCGAGCTGGGTGAGGTGCAGGCGGCGTTGGCCTCGCTGGACGGGGTGCGGCAGGCGGTGGCGATCGTCCGCGAGGACCGACCGGGCGACAAGCGCCTGGTGGGTTATGTCACCGGGACCGCAGACCCGGCCGAAATGCCCGCCGCGCTGGCCGAGCGGCTGCCGTCGTACATGGTGCCGGCGGCGGTCGTTGTCGTTGAGGCGCTGCCGCTGACTGTCAACGGCAAACTCGACAAGCGGGCCCTTCCGGCGCCGGAGTACCAGGACGTCGATCGCTATCGCGCCCCGACCGACGCGGTGGAGGAGATCCTGGCAGACATCTACGCCCAGGTACTGGGGCTGGAACGGGTCGGGGTCGACGAGTCCTTTTTCGAGCTGGGCGGGGACAGCATCCTGTCGATGCAGGTGGTGGCCCGGGCTCGAGCCGCCGGCCTGGTGTGTCGGCCGCGCGATGTGTTCGTCGAACAGACCGTGGCCCGGCTGGCCTTGGTGGCCGAGATCACCGACGAGGACGTCGATGCATGCGACGGGGGTGTCGGGCCCGTGGTGGCCACCCCGATCATGTGCTGGCTGCGCGGCGTGGAAAGCGCGGGGAGCCCGATCGGTCAGTTCAACCAGACGGTGCTGGTCCAGGCCCCCGTGGGGGTGACCGAGTCCGATGCGGTGGCGGTTGTGCAGGCCGTGCTGGACCGGCACGCGATGCTGCGGCTGCGTGTCGACGAGGACGCCGGCGCCTGGTCGTTGATGGTGCCCGAACCCGGGTCGGTCGATGCCCGCGATTGCCTGCGGACCGTGGACGTCTTGTCCGATGCGGCGGTCGTCGAGGCGCGGTCGCGGTTGGACCCGGCGGGCGGGGTGATGCTGAGCGCGCTGTGGGTGCCCTCCACGGCCCAGCTGCTGGTGATCGCGCACCATCTGGCCGTCGACGGGGTGTCGTGGCGGATCCTGGTGGAAGACCTCAACCTCGCCTGGGCCCAGCTTCGTGCCGGCCAGCAGGTGGTGTTGCCGGCCGGTGGGACATCGTTTGCGCGGTGGGCGTCGCTGCTGGCCGAGCACGCGCACCACCCGCACGTCGTGGAGCAGGCGACCGCGTGGCAACGGGTGGCCGCGACCGCGGCGGCGCTTCCGGCGGTGCGACCCGGGGTGGATACGTTTGCCACCGCGGGGAACCTGTCGGTGGAGCTGGACGCCGAGACCACCCGCATGCTGCTCGGGGAGGTGCCGGCGGCGTTTCACGCCGGCGTTCACGACATCTTGTTGATCGCCTTCGCCGTGGCGGTGGCCGAGTTCGTGGGCACGGATGCGCCGATCGGCATCGACGTGGAGAGTCACGGGCGCGACGAGGACTGGGCGCCCGTGAAAGAACGTGTCGATCTGTCGCGGACGGTGGGCTGGTTCACCACCAAATACCCGGTGGCGTTGAACGTGGGCGGACTGGACTGGTCCCAGGTGGTGGCCGGCGACCCCGGGCTGGGGACAGTGGTCAAGGACGCCAAGGAGCAACTCCGGGCCCTGCCGGACGGTCTGACCTACGGTCTGTTGCGTTACCTGAACCCCGATGTCGATCTGGGCGGGGCCGATCCGCCGATCGGGTTCAACTATCTGGGGCGCCTGGGCGCCCCCGCCGAGGTCTCCGGTGACGTCTGGGAAATCCGGCAGGACGGATGGTCGGTCACCGGCGCCGCCGCGGGCATTCCCATGCCGCTGATGCACAGCGTCGAGCTCAACGCCGGCACGGTGGACACCGACGCCGGCCCGCAGTTGCGCGCCGGTTGGACGTGGGCACCCTCGGCCCTGAACCACGATCAGGTCAGCAGGCTGAACAGGTTGTGGTTCGACGCGCTGGCCGGCATCTGCGCGCACGTGCGAGGCGGCGGGGGCGGGCTGACCCCCTCCGACATCGCTGTTGGTCTCAGTCAGCAACAGATCGACGAGCTTGCGCGGCAATATGCGGATAGCTGACGTTCTGCCGCTGACCCCCTTGCAGCGGGGGTTGCTGTTTCACGCCACCGCCCAGGACGGCGACGATGTGTATGCGGTGCAGCTCGACATCACCTTGACTGGGTGGGTCGATCAACACCGCCTGCGTGACGCCGTGCACACCGTGGTGACCCGGCATCCCAACCTGGCGGCGCGATTCTCCGACAAGTTCGACCAGCCGGTGCAGATCATCCCCGCCGATCCCGTCGTGCCCTGGCGGTATGTCGACCTGAGCGCGGACACTCCGCAGGAGGACCGCGACGAACAGATTCGGCAGGAGTGCGCCGCCGAACGCGCCGCGGTCCGCAACCTCGCCGACCAGCCGGCTTTTCGCGCCGCGCTGATCCGCACCGCGGAAGATCAGCACCGCTTTGTGCTGACGAATCACCACATCGTGCTCGACGGGTGGTCACTGCCGATCCTGCTGGGGGAGATATTCGCCGGCTACTACGGGCAGCGCCTGCCCGCTCCCGCGTCGTATCGCAGGTTCGTCGCCTGGCTGGCGGGACGCGACCTTGATGCCGCCCGCGCGGCCTGGGGTGAGGTGTTGGCCGGTTTCGACACCCCCACGCTGGTAGGTCCGCCAGGCCGGTTGCGGATGGGACGGCGAGGTGTCGCATCGTTCCGGGTGCCCGAGCAGACCACCCGGGCATGTGGCGAGCTGGCCCGCTCGCGCCACACCACCATCAGCACCGCGCTGCAGGCTGCCTGGGCGCAACTGCTGACGTGGCTGACCGGCCGGCATGACGTCGCCTTCGGCACGACCGTGTCGGGAAGGCCCGACGAAGTGCCCGGCGCGGACTCGATGGTGGGCCTGTTCATCAACACGGTGCCGGTGCGTGCGCACATCACCGCGGCGACCACCACCGCCGAACTGCTCGACCAGCTGCAAGGCGCCCACAACCGCACACTCGAGCACCAGCATCTGGCGCTCAGCGAGATCCACCGCGTCGTCGGTCAGGAACACCTGTTCGACACCTTCTTCGTGTACGAGAACTACCCGCTCGACACGGCCGCGTTGTCGGGCCGGGACGGGTTGGCCGTCACCGGGTTCGCCCACCGCGAATTCAACCACTACCCGCTCGCGGTCCAGGCCGTGCCGGGCGATGAGCTGGGCCTTCGCGTCGAATTCGACACCGAGATCTTCGACGTCAGCGATATCGAGACGCTGATCGCGCGCTTTGAGCGGGTGTTGGTGGCGATGACTGCGGATCCGGCTCGCCGGTTGTCGTCGATGGATCTGCTCGATTCCGCTGAGCACGTCCGGCTGGACGGGTGGGGCAATCGGGCGGCCCTGACCCAGCCGATGGGCGCGCCGGTGTCGATTCCGGCGGTGTT
>NZ_JBMIOP010000044.1:0-3942 GCF_049197365.1 Mycobacterium sp. THU-M104 | reverse complement strand
CGTCCAGATGCGGATGGAGCGGATGCGGGCCGAGTTCTTCGACGTCGGGGCCGTCGTCTATTTCCTGCGCAAGGTGATCTGGACGGTGCCGGACTTCGCGGTGCAGCGTTACCGCGAGCGGCTGGCCGAACTGCACGAGCGCATCGAGGCCGACGGGCCCTTCGTCGCCCACTCCACGCGGGTCCTCGTCGAGGCGCGCAAGCCCGCGTGATTCAGCCTTCGGCCCGCAGCACGTCCAGCGCGTGCTGCAGGTCCGGGGGGTAGGGGCTGACGAACTCCACCCGCCGACCGTCGCCCGGGTGGACGAACGACAGCGACCGCGCGTGCAGCCATTGCCGTTCCAGGCCAAGCCTTTTCGCCAGCACCGGATCCGCGCCATAGGTCAGGTCGCCGCAGCACGGGTGGTGCAGCGCGGCGAAATGTACCCGGATCTGGTGCGTACGACCGGTTTCCAGGTGCACGTCGAGCAGGCTGGCGGCGATGAAAGCCTCGCACGTGTCGTAGTGGGTGAGGCTGTGCCGGCCGTCCTTGGTCACCGCGAACTTCCAGTCGTGGCCGCGGTGGCGTCCGATCGGGGCGTCGATCGTGCCACTCGACGGGTCCGGGTGCCCCTGTACCAGTGCGTGGTAGCGCTTGTCGACGGTGCGTTGCTTGAAGGCACGCTTGAGGGCGGTGTAGGCGCGCTCGGACAAGGCCACCACCATCACCCCGGAGGTGCCGACGTCGAGGCGATGCACGATCCCCTGGCGCTCGGGCACTCCCGACGTGGTGATCCGATAACCCGCGGCGGCCAGGCCCCCCAACACCGTGGGGCCGCTCCAACCCACCGACGCGTGCGCGGCCACCGCCGCCGGCTTGTCGACCACGACGATGTCCTCGTCGGAGTACAGGATCGTCATGCCCTCGATGTCGACGGGCGTGTTCGCCAACGGCGCCGGCGCGTCGGGCATCCGGACCTGCAACCATGCTCCGGGCGTCAGCCGGTCGGATTTCCCGGCCGGCGCGCCGTCCAGTTCGACACCGCCCTCTTCGGCGATGGCCGCCACGGCGCTGCGGGACAACCCCAGCAGGCGCGCCACGCCGGCGTCGACACGCATGCCCGCCAAGCCTTCCGGGACAGGCATCGAGCGCTCGGTCACCGCCGGCCGGCCTTGCGCCGGGCCGCGGTGTCTTCGCCGGCCTTGCGCCGGGCCGCGGTGTCTTCGCCGGCCTTGCGCCGGGCCGCGGTGTCGAAGTCGTAGCCGAAGACCGACAACGCCACGAGCAGGATGGCCCCGCCGACCACCGCCGGGTCGGCGACATTGAACACCGGCCACCAACCGACCGACAGGAAGTCGACGACATGTCCCCGCAGCGGGCCCGGCGACCGGAAGAACCGGTCGACCAGGTTGCCCATGGCGCCGCCGAGGATCATGCCGAGGCCCACGGCCCACCACGGCGACACCAGCCGCCGGCCCATCCAGAAGATGCCGGCCACCACACACGTCGCGATCAGCGTGAGCATCCAGGTGTAGCCCGTCGCCATCGAGAACGCAGCCCCCGAATTGCGCACCAAAGTCCAGGTCACCGTGTCACCGATGATGGGGACCGGCTGGCCCGGCGGCAGCAGTTTGACGGCGAGCACCTTGGTCACGACGTCCAAGGTCAGCACAACCGCGGCGACCGACAACAACAGGCGCAGCCGCCGGGGCGAGTTCTGCGGGCTCTGGGGTCCAGAGCCCGCGGGTTCCCCGTTTGCAGCCAGCGGCTCGGCAGATCCCGTGGTTTCCTCGGACACCCCCCCATCATCCCCTAAGTGGTCTCGCCCGTGAGTTCGACGGGGGTCGTTATCAGACGCCGCTGGTGCCGAGTCCGCGCTGGCGGCGTCGAGCCTGCGTTCAGCGCTACTTTTTCGCCTCGACGTCGCCGCCACCGCAGTCTCGGCACCTCAGCGAACGGGCCCGACAACTCAACGGCCAAGACCTCCGACGCCGATGCAACCCCCGCATTCGATACCTCCGGCGTCATGTGCGGGATGATCCCCCCATGGCCCGGCTCACCGTCATCACCACCGGAGGAACCATCGCGACCAGCACCGGTGTCGACGGGGTGCGCCGGCCTACCCGCAGCGGAGCGGAACTGACGTCAGGACTGAGCGCCGATCAGGACATCGGCGTCGTCGACCTCCTGGCCGTGGACAGCTCGCAGCTGACACCTGCCGATTGGGATCGGATCCGCACCGCGGTGCAGGCAGCGATCGACGGCGGCGCCGACGGCGTGGTCGTCACGCACGGAACCGACACCCTCGAAGAGACGGCGCTGTGGCTGGAACTGACGTATGCGGGCACAGCGCCGGTCGTGGTGACCGGCGCGATGCGCAGCGCCGACGCGCCCGACGCCGACGGGCCGGGCAATCTGCGTGACGCGCTGGCCGTCGCGTCCAGCCCGGCCGCGACCGGCCTGGGTGTGCTGGTGTGCTTCGCCGGGCGCCTGCTGGCGCCGCTGGGCCTGTACAAGGCGACGACCGCGGACCTGAGCGGCTTCGCCGGGGAGGTGCTCGGCACCGTCAACGGCGGGGCGGCGCTGACCCTCACGAAGACCCGGCCGTACGTCGGCGATCTGAGCGCCGCCACGGCGCCCCGGGTCGACATCGTCGCGGTGTACCCCGGCAGCGACGCGGTCGCGCTGGATGCGTGCGTGTCCGCCGGCGCCGCGGCCGTCGTGCTGGAGGCTCTGGGCTCGGGCAACGCCGGAGCCGCGGTGATCGACGGAGTGCGCCGCCACTGCCGCCGCGGGGTGGTGGTCGCGGTGTCCACCCGGGTGCCCGGCGCTCGGGTCCGGGCAGGCTACGGACCCGGCCACGACCTGGTGGAAGCCGGCGCCGTGCTGATACCCCGCCTGCGGCCGTCCCAGGCCCGGCTACTGCTGATGGCCGCGCTGGCCGCGAAACTACCCGTTGCCGCGGCCGTTGCCCGCTGGGGCTGAACCGGTCCGCAACGGACCGACATAGTCCGGCCAGTCCAGGGAATCGACCGGATCGGCCCTGACGATGTCGCCGGTGTCGGCGGGGAAGGTACGCGCCTGCCCGGGACCGGTCGCACGGGTTTCGAAGCGCACGGTGACCACCCCGTGACCCGCGCCCTGCACCCAGCCGTGCCCGAGTTCGCGGTGGGCGACGTCGTCTCCGACGCGCCACGCCGACGTATCCGGCCGGGGCGCGACCATCGCTTCGCTCGCGGTCTCGGCGGGTGCGGATTCCGCTTCGGGCGCCGGCAGCTC
Organism: Mycobacterium sp. THU-M104; assembly: GCF_049197365.1. Classification (NCBI taxonomy): domain Bacteria; kingdom Bacillati; phylum Actinomycetota; class Actinomycetes; order Mycobacteriales; family Mycobacteriaceae; genus Mycobacterium; species Mycobacterium sp. THU-M104. The sequence continues at coordinate 684 of NZ_JBMIOP010000044.1, read as the reverse complement.
CAGGTCCGGAAACAGCGACGCCTGGCGCACCTCGCTCAGCCCCGAAAACCCCACGCCCAGAAGCCGGATGGGCCCGATCTCGCGGGGATCCAGCAGCAGCCGCCGGGCCATCGCGACCAGCGCGACGAACTCGGTGGTCGGGTAGGGCAGCGTCGCCGAACGGGTCAAGGTGCTCATGTCGGATTTCTTCAGCTTCACCGTGACCGTGCGAGCCCCGCGGCCGTCGCGCAGCAGGCGCCGATGTGCGTGCTCGGCGATCGGACCGATCGCCTCGAGCAACTGCTCCAGGCCGGTCAGGTCGACCGCGAAAGTGGTCTCGGCGCTGATCTGCTTGGCCTCGGCGCGCTCGGCGACGGGGCGGTCGTCGACCCCGCGGGCCAGCCGGTGCAGCGCCGGCCCGACCGCCGCGCCCAAGATGTCGGCCGCTTCGGCGTCGGTCAGCGCGGCCAGCTGTCCGATGGTCTCGATGCCGAGCCGGTGCAGCTTCTCTCCGGCGACCGGGCCGATGCCCCAGAGCCGGCGCACCGGCAACCCGGCGAGCAGCGACCGCTCTTCGTCGCGCCGGACCACCCGAATGCCGTCGGGCTTGGCCAGGCCGGACGCGATCTTGGCGATCTGCTTGCCCGAGCCCGCGCCGACCGACGCGGTCAGCCCGGTTTCCTCGCGCACCCGCCGGCGCAGATC
>NZ_JBMIOP010000039.1:0-5334 GCF_049197365.1 Mycobacterium sp. THU-M104 | reverse complement strand
TACCCGTCGTTCGCCGAACTCATGGAACGCAAGCCCGGTTTCGTCCGGCACCTGCTCAGCGTCGAGCCGCAGGTGGGTTTCTTCGCTGACAACATTCCGCTGGTTCTCAAGGGCCTCACCCGGATGGGTAACCAGGGCGCCTACGGCAACGGCTACGGATGCGACGTGAATCTGTTCGGATTCTTCCCCGGCCTCAACGACGTCGTGCCGATCATCGTCGACGCCGCCACGCCAGGGAACAAAGCGATGCACACCCCCAAGTGCAGGCACAATGGCTGATTCCCCGATGGCTGATTCCCCGATGGCTGATTCCCCGATGGCTGATCGCTGGTACCGCCGAGTGAAGCGACGGCAGGCGCGCGCGCTGGAAAGTTACAACAAGACGTGGCTTGGTTTCATCGCCGTCGCGGTGGTCGCGGTGGTGATCGGGACGATGGTGGCCGTACATACGCTCGGGATGGGCTACCGGCACTACACGGCGGAGTTTCTGCAGGCTGCGTCGCTGCGGGTCGGGAATCCGATCACCGTGGCAGGAATACCGGTCGGCACGATCAGCAGCATGAGACTCGCCGGCGATCACGTCGAAGCGGGTTTGAAGATCCGCGATGACATCGTGCTCGGCAGACAGTCGAAAGCCGTCATCAAGGTGGCCACCATTCTCGGTTCGCGCTATCTCGCGGTGGAACCGGGTGGTCCCGGTTCGCTACCGGGCGCCACATTCGACTTGGCGCACACCTCGGTTCCGTACGATCTGCAGGCCGCATTGAAGGACGCCACAACCACTTTCGAGCAGGTGGACTCCGACAGGTTCGCGCAGTCGCTGGCCCTGCTCGGCAAACAACTGGAGAAGATGCCCGCGGTGGTACCCGAGGCCATGGCGAACATCGACACCCTGTCGTCGATCATCGCCCGGCGGCGCGATCAACTGGGCCAGCTGCTCAAGAGCACCGAGCAGGTCACCAACACGTTGCGTCGTCAGCAGGCCAATGTCGGCAACCTGGTCAACCAGGGACAGGACCTGCTGGGCCAATTCGTCGCCCGGCGCGCCGTTTTCCACGCGATGATGCGGTCCCTGACGAATCTGGTCGACATCATGAGCAAGATCATCATCAACGACCGCCCGGAATTGGATTCGCTGATCAACGATACCCGCGACATGACCGACATCATCGCCCAACACGACGATCTGTTGCGCAACATGCTGCAGGTCAGCCCCGTCATGTTGCGTCAGGTCGCCAACATGAGCGGGGACGGTAACGCCATCAACTTCACCGTGTCCGGCGGCGCGCTGGTTGACTCGTGGATGTGCGCAATCAGCGGTCGCGCCGAGCAGTTCGGGATGATCCCGTACTTCAAGGACTGCAAGTGACCGGGAACAGGGCCGCCAGGAACAGCGCCAGGATCAGGATCGCCGCTGTCGCGGCCGCCGTCGCCGCGGTGCTCGCAGCGGTCGGCGTCGGGTGGCGGTACTTCGGCGCCAAGCAGGATCCGATCACCGTGACGGCCCAATTCGACAGCGCGTCAGGCCTCTACGAGGGCAACGTGGTGGCGGTACTGGGAATGCCGGTGGGCAAGATCGCCAAGATCAGGCCGCGGGGTGGCTACGTCGAAGTGGAGTTCACCGTCGACCGCGACGTCAAGGTCCCCGCCGACGCTCAGGCCGTCACCGTGTCCACGTCCATCCTCACCGACCGACAGATCGAGCTCACCCCGCCCTACCGGGGTGGGCCGGTCCTGGAAAACCACGACACCATCGGCCTGACGCGCACCAAGACGCCCGTCGAATTCAGCAGGGTCCTGCGGGTTCTGGACCGGGTGACCAAGTCGCTCGAAGGTGACGGCCACGGCGGAGGTCCCCTCGCCGACGCGATCGACGGCAGTGCGGCGATCGTCGACGGCAACGGCACGAACATGAAGAAAGCACTGGGCGAGCTGTCGGAGGCGATGCGGCTGAGCAGCGACGGCGGCGTGCAGACGCGGGAACAGATCACGACGATCGTCAAGAACGTCAGCTCGCTGCTGCAGGCGGCGGCCACCAACGACGCCAAGCTGCGGCAATTCGCGTCCACCATCCATCTGGCCAGCCAGGTCCTCGACGACGAGGAGATCGGAACGGGCGCCACCGGGAAGAGGCTCGACCAGCTGGTCCAGCAGGCTGCCGATCTGCTCGACGCCCACCGCGACAGCATCAGACAGGCCGCTCTCAACGGCAGCACCCTGGCCAAGACGGCGACGGACAATCGGCGCGAGCTCGCCGAATTGCTCGACCTGGCACCGATGGTGGCCGACAACGCCTACAACGCCATCGACCAGGCCAACGGTTCGGTGCGCGGGCACGCCCTGATCGACAGGATCCTGTTCGACGGCCAATACGCCAAGGAGATCTGCAATCTGATGGGCCTGCGGCAATTGGGCTGCAGCACCGGGACCCTGCAGGATTTCGGACCCGATTTCGGGCTCACCTACGTGCTGGACGGCATGGCGGCGATGGGGCAGAAATGACGACCGCACGCCGCACACGCGCCCCCGCCATCGTCGCGATCATCGCGGCCACGGCAGTCGTCAGCTCCGGCTGCGCCACGAACGGGCTTGCCAGCGTTCCCCTTCCGGCCCCCGGCGTGAGTTCTGCAGGGTATCGGCTGACCGCGATCTTCGCCAACGCGCTCAACCTGCCGTCGAAGGCAAAGGTGAAGCTCGCCGGCGCCGACGTGGGCAAGGTCGAGTCCATGGTTGTCCGCAACTACACCGCGGTGACCACGCTGCGCATCAGCGCCGGGGTTCAACTGCCCTTGGGCAGTAGGGCCGAATTGCGCACCGCGACACCGCTGGGCGACGTGTTCGTGGCGGTACAGCCACCACCGGCGACCCAACCGAACGCAGCCATGTTGCGCGACGGCGACACCATCGGCCTGGGATCCACGGCGGCGTCCGCGACGGTCGAGTCGCTGCTGAGCTCGGCAGCCGTGCTGGTGAACGGCGGAGCGGTGCGCAACTTCACCAACATCATCAACGGGTTCGGGAGGGCCACGGGTGATCGGGGTCAGGCGCTGGCGGGCCTTATCCGTAAGTCGAATCGGCTGCTGGGCACGCTGGATTCCCGCTCCGAGCAGATGTCGACCGCGATGACCGAGATGTCGCGCCTCGCGGGCGAAATCGACGCCAAAGAGAGCACCATCACCGACCTGATGGCGGCCGCCGGCCCCGGCACCGACGCCCTGGCCGCCAACACCACCGAATTGTCCGACCTGGCCGTACAAGCCGGCGACACTGCTCGGCTGCTGGCCAGGTTCCCCTCGGTCGGGGGTACCGACACCAGCGGCCGCAGCATGATCCGCGACCTGAACACGCTCGCCGGAGCCTTCAACGACGTCGCGGTGAGCCCGGATACCAGCTGGCTGCCGCTGAACCGGATGCTTCCCCCGCTGATCAAGTCGACGTCGGGATTCGCGGTCGCCGGCGCAGGCAGCGTCGACCGGCTGGTGCTCGGATCGATCCCCGACATCGGGTTCGGCGGCGACATCGGGCTGCACGGACCGCACCGGTACAACTGGAACCAGTTCATCGGCTCGTTGAAATACACGTTGTGGCGCCTCCAGGAACGCGTCGTGGGGCGCGGACCGAACTCACCGCAGCTGCCGGTGATACCGGACCCGAACGTGCCGGGGGCGATCGTGCCCGCGCCTGCCCCCGCCCCTGTCCCCGCCCCTGCCCCACCGGTCCCCGGCCCGGGACCACGGCCATGATCGCCACGACCGCCGACGCGCTCGTCCGCGTGGTGCGGGCGGGACACCGGCGGCAGACGTGGCTCTCGGTGGCCGGCTTGGCGCTGACACTGGTCCTCGCGACCGCCTACCTGCTGGCCGGCGCGTTGCGGGTGACCCCGTTCGCATCGTCGTATCGGGTCACCGTGCAGTTGCCGGATTCCGGTGGGCTGCTGCCCGATCAGGACGTCGCGCTGCGCGGCGTGCGCATCGGGCACGTCCAGGCGCTGCACCTCACCGACAGAGGTGTGAATGCGGTGGCAACCATCACCTCAAGCGTGCAGATCCCGGCGTCCAGCGTCGCCCACGTGGTGGAGCTGTCTGCCGCCGGCGAGCAGTCACTGAACTTCGAGGCGGAATCCGACGCCGGACCCTATCTGCACGACGGCAGCGTGATCGGCCTGGACCGAACCACCGTTCCGCTGAACATGGCGCAGCTGCTCGCCGACGCCGACGGCATGCTGGAACAGGTCGACCCCCGCAAGATGGAGCTGATCAAGAAGGAACTGAGCCTGACCAAACAGGGCCCGCACAAGTTGGCCGACATCGTCGACGGCGGCACCTTCCTGCTGTCGACGCTTGATTCCGTACTGCCCGAAACCACCAGCATCATCAAGACCAGCCGGGTGGTGCTGACCCTGGCGGCCGACAAGAACGCCGGCCTGCCAGCAACCACCGCGGGCCTGGATCGCACACTGGCCGGTGTCGCCCGGATGCAGGGCGGATACCGCCGTGTGATCCAGCGGGCGCCGCACGCCCTCGCGGCCGTCGACAGCCTGTTCGCCGACAACTCCGACACGATGGTGCAACTGCTGGCCAGCGCGGCCAGCAGCGCGCAGCTGCTCTACCTGCGGGTGCCGGCACTCAACGCGCTGTTCCCCGATTATCGCGGATCGGTGCTGGACGCCCTGGCCAGCACGATTCACGACCACGGGATCTGGGCGACCGCCGACTGGTACCCGCGCTACGCGTGCGACTACGGCACACCGGCGTTCGCGCCCTCCAACGCCGACTACCCCGAGCCCTTCATGTACACCTACTGCCGCGACGACGACCCCGCCGTCGAGATCCGCGGGGCCAAGAACGCGCCGCGCCCGGCCGGCGACGACACCGCGGGCCCGCCGCCGGGGGCGGACCTGGGACGCAGAACCGACCCGACGCCGAAGGGCCGCTACACGATTCCCACCCCGTACGGCGGCCCGGTGCTGCCGATAGAACCACCGCACTGAGACCGACACCCGTCCAGCCAAGGAGATGACGATGGCCACGACGACCGAGAACGAACTCGACACCGATGCCGAGGACGACAAGCCCGGCGCCGCAACCGAGGACGCCGAGCCTGATGACGTCGCAACCGAGGACGCCGAGCCTGATGATGCCGTGGCCGAGGACGCCGAGCCGGACAACGAGGCGAGCGAGGAGGACGGCGAGCCCTTCCCTGCCAACGGCGACAAGGCCAACCGGCTCAAGCGGCCATGGCGCCACTACCTGCGTCGCGGCACGCTGCCGGTGTTGCTCGTCGCCTCCCTTGCGGTGTCCGGCCTCCTGGGCTGGAAGCAATGGCAGGAACACC
>NZ_JBMIOP010000287.1:0-1006 GCF_049197365.1 Mycobacterium sp. THU-M104 | reverse complement strand
AACAACCCTCAACCCGCTGACCACCCCCCCGAAGGTCACCACCGACACCGGGCTGACCCAGCAAGCCGCGGCGAGCACCCACGCCACCGCGGCCGCGCTTTCCACCGCGCCCAGCGCCTTGAACGCACTCGCCGCCGGATCCAACTGGTCATCGCTGAGCGCACTGGTCAATTCGTTGGGCTTGAACATCCTGGGCCCCGGGTCGGGAAACAGCACCACCGGACTGGCCGGATTGCTCAATCTGATGTCGGGCAAAGTGGCGACTCCGCTCACGAATGCGTTCAACTCCAGCTTCATTTCCAACGAAATCTTCGCCGGCTATGTCTTTTACCCAGGGTTGTTCTTGAACAACATTGGAGATTTGACGTCCCTCGGCACGCTCTTCGGGCGGGCCATAGCCCCGGGACTGGCGGTAGGATTGACGGCGTCGCAAACCGGCGGCGTCACCCCGACTGTGGGCGGGCTGGGCACGTTGGTCGGCCAACATGCCCTCAGCACCGAGGTCGCCGCCGGTGTCGGCAAAGCCTCCTTGGTCGGGGCGCTGTCGACGCCACGCGGCTGGACCACAGCCGCGCCCGCCGCAGCGATTCGCCTGGCCGCCGCGGAGTCGGGTTCCCCGATGTCGACGCCTGTTTTCGGCATCGGGCCGATGGGGTTGCCGGGCATGCCGATGTCGGGCGCGGGCCGCGGCGGCAGCCCCTCTGCCCCGCATTCCGCTGCTACCCCGCGTTACGGCTTTCGCCTCACCGTGTTGCCTCCCGAGCCGACTGGCAACGCAACCGTATAGAAAGAGGGGATTTAGTGAGCGAGCACACACGCCGTCTCGAGCGTCGTCGGCCAGCCTATGCCGGCCACGATAGGCACCCCCTGCTGAGCCGAGCGCCCCAGGGGATGAGCTGATGGCGTCCCGGCTGGATTTCGGGGTGTTACCCCCGGAGGTCAACTCCGGACTGATGTATGCCGGCCCGGGTCCGCAGCCGCTGACGGCCGCCGCGACGGCCTGGGC
>NZ_JBMIOP010000283.1:0-1444 GCF_049197365.1 Mycobacterium sp. THU-M104 | reverse complement strand
CATCGCGGTGGCGTCTTGCGCCCACATTTCGCTGTAATCGGCTTGATTGGCCGCGATCGCTGCGGTGTTCTGCCCAAAGACGTTGGTGTTGAGCAGGGTTGCCAGCGCGGCACGGTTGGCCGCGATCACCGACGGCGGAACCGTGCCGGCAAAAGCCTCCTCATAGGCCGCTACCGTGGCCCTGGCCTGATTCGCGGTCTGAACAGCCTGTGCGGCAGTGGTGTTCATCCACCGCAAATACGGTTCAACAGCGGCGAGCATCGCCGCCGCCGAACCGCCCCGCCAGGAACCGTCGGTCAACTCGGTGATCACCGCCCGATACGAATTCGCTGCCGATGTCAGCGCCGCCGCCAACCGATCCCAGGCGCTAGCAACAGACAACATCGGCGCCGAACCAGCCCCGGCATACATCCGCGCCGAATTGACCTCCGGCGGCAACACCGCAAAATCAATCATCAACGTCGCTCACCTGTCTCTACGATTGCCATTTCCGGCCGGGTTAGGGACCAGCAATTTCGCCAGTAACGTCGCATGATCACCTCCGTCCGGATACCGGTCCCAGACCGGCTAGCCTGAGCAACGAATCCGCCGAGCGCTCAAGCGCATCGCGTTCCGTTGCCAAGTCCGATAGCATCTGACGCAATCTTCGGAGTTCTTCGCGCCCACTCGCTGTGGCCTCGTGGCCAGCGGGTGGGCAAGGCCGGATAGAACGGTGCTGGACAGCACCACCAGCATCGGTCGCCCGGGCGGTCTGCGGATTCGCCTCGGCGTTGGATTGACCGCCCGATTCTCGCTGGCCACTGCTTGGAGCATTGACCATGCCGGCAACCGGCGGAATCCCACCGAGCATGCCGCCCGGTGCAGCTATTCCAGCCTCCGGCAAATTCGCCACACCCGTAGTCGGCAATACCGCCGCCGCAAGCCGAATCCTTTGGGGAGCCGAACCCCATGCCGGTGGCGCCGACAAGCCGCCGACCGGCGTCGCGCGGCCCAGCCCCGCCGACACCTCTGATCTGTAGCAATCTGCTGAGGTGGGCGCAGATGCCCCGAGCGGTGTCGATGGAACCGGATCGATGCCAGGGGATACCGACGAAGCTAGTTCTGCACCGGGGCCGCCAGCCGTAGTGAGCGATGCAGCGAAACCTCGTGCGGCCGTTTCGGCGCCGACGACGGCCGGAGTAAAAAACATCAACTCGATCTGCGCGGGCCCGAATGCGCCTAACGGAATATCTTCATATACAGTCACGTCTCCGACGAATGTGGCCAACCCGCTAATGGTTGGGTTGGAGGCGATCTGTTTCGCTAGCTGAGTCAGTGGCCCCGGAGTGGCGGCGGCAGCGGTGGGGGTGGTGGTTTGGGGTGCGGGGGTGAAAGTGGTCAGCTTGGGTGCTGCCGCGGCGGTGTTGACCGCGTAGGTGTGCATCGCGGTGGCGTCTTGCGCCCA
>NZ_JBMIOP010000120.1:0-25959 GCF_049197365.1 Mycobacterium sp. THU-M104 | reverse complement strand
TCAGACCAACGCGCTCGCATCGAAAACCCAGCTCACATCCGCGTTCGCCAGGTTCTCGAAGTGGTTCGGGGGAGCGAAAGCCACCAGGGAGTTCATGTCCCAATAGTCTTTCCAGACCGTGATTTTGCCGTCCACCACCTTGTGCACCGTGACGAACCGCAGTACTCCCTGCTCTCCCGTCGCGAAAGTCCACGTCTCCGAATGCTCGTAGAGGACATCAGAACCGTCGAACACCAGCACGCCGTCGTGGTTCTCGTAGCCGGCCAGCGGCTCGAGCCCCATCTTCAGCCGCTTCACGATGTCGTCGGGGCCGCGGGCAGCCAGCGCGGGGACCGGCATGTCAACATAAAGGCAGTCGTCGGATAAAAAAATCTTGACCGCGTCCCAGTCCCGCCGCGAAAGTGCTTGCCATAGAGCGAGGACGGTATCCCGCACGGCGCTCGTAGCGTTGATTGTCACAGGGCTCATCACACCCGCTCGCGGGAGGGGTGTCAACGACTAGTTGCCGGCCCCGGCCATCGAGCGTGCCGGGCCCAGGGACACCGGCAGCGTCGACCAACCCCGAAGCACCCGCGTGTCGCGCCTGCTGCCGATGCCCGCGGCCCGCGCGTCGGGGAAGCGCTCGAAGAACGTCCGCAACCCGACCTCGCCCTCGGCGCGCGCCAGGGCGGCGCCAAGGCAGAAGTGCCGGCCGCCGGAGAATGCGAGATGCTTTCCCGCATTGGGTCGCTGAACGTCGAAGCGGTGCGGGTCGGTGAAGACCGCGGGATCGCGGTTGGCCGCGGCCAGGTAGATGACGACCAGATCGCCGCGGGTGATCGGCGTTCCCGCCACTGTGACGTCGTCGAGCGCCACCCGCGCGGTGAGTTGCACCGGGGAGTCCAGACGCAGAATCTCTTCGACGGCGTTGGGCCACAGATCCGGTTGCCGCCGCAACGTGTCGAGCTGCCGCGGCGCGTCCAGCAGCATCCGAATGCCGTTGCCCAGCAGGTTGACCGTCGTCTCGAACCCGGCCGCCAGCACCAGTCCGGCGATCGCCTGAAGTTCTTTTTCGCTCAAATACATTTCAGCAGAACCACGTTCGGCCATCTGGATCAGCTGGCTCATCAAGTTGTCGCTCGGCGTGCGCCGCAGCTCCCGCAGGTGTCCGGTGAGCCAGCAGTGGAATCCCGCAATGCCTTCCTGCACGCTTCGGTACCGCCGCCAGGGCAATCCGATGTCCAGGCTCGGCGCCGCGAGTTCACCGAACGCCAAGACGCGGCGCCGTTCCTGCTCTGGCACGCCCAGGACGTCGCTGATGATGGCGACCGGGAGTTGCGAACAATACCGTCCGACGACGTCGACCACCCCGGACGTCCCGGGTTCGCGGGCCAACTGGTCCAGCAGACCGGCGGCCGTCTGTTCGACGCGGTCACGCAGGGCCGCGACTGCCCTGGACGTGAACACCGCCGACACACTCTTGCGGTAACGGGTGTGGTCCGGCGGCTCGACGGCCAGCAACGACGGTGCGCGCAGCGGGTGCAGTAGGTCGTCGCGGGTGCGACGCTCCAGCCACCGCAGTGGTCCCGGCAGATTCGACCCCATGGTGACCACTCGGAAGTCGTCGGACCGTAGCAGCTCGTGCGCCAGCGAGTGGTCGGTGGTCAGATAGTTGACGCGCCCTTTCACCAGGGGCCCCACCGCACGCAGCTCGTCATAGAACGGAACAGGATTCGCGGTCACCGACGGGTCGGCGATCAGCCTCGCCGGCAAGTCGCCGCGCCGAGCTGCGATCGCCGCGGCGCCCCGGACGAATCCGTGCATCGCGAGCCAGTGCAGTCTTTCCTTCATCTGACCAGCCTAGGCCGTATCTGTTGAAGGCCTCAGCACTTGGCGGTGATCGTGAAGCCCGTCGTCACCACCTTGTTGGGGTTGCTGCTGTTCATGCCGTAGGCGTTGCCGCTGATGGTGTACGCGTCGTTGGTGACCTCGGCGTGCGCCTCTCCTACGCCACCTTTCCAGTAGCTGCCGGTGAAACCGTCGATGTCGCGGATCTTCACCCACTGGGGGACGGCCCGGTACCCGCTGAGCAGCACGACGGCCTCGACATGGCCGCCCCGGTCGCTGATGTCGATGGCCCGGTATGCCTGCTCCTGGCTGCAGGTCGGGGGACGCGTCTCATGGGCGGAGCCGTCGATGGTCAGATGGGCGGCCTTGCGCGGCATGCTCTGGGGCTGGGTGCACCCCGCGACACTGGCCGCCACCACGACACCGGCGACCGCGATCAACGGGTTACGCACGATTTCACCTCCATTACTGCCGCTCGGGCATCAGCGCAGGCAGGGACTTACGGATACGACGCGGCGATGCGCCCCGGCGTCGTATCCGTAAGTCCTCGAACCAGCCGGTCTCGCCGACGCCGGCGTTGTTCCACATCATGTCCAGACCTCGTTCGCGCTCCGGTGTCGCCAGGCCGTCGCCGTTGCGGTCCACGGCGCCGACGCGCCAGCCTGTGGTGCAAAACAGGCTGGCCCCCTCGCGGCCCACGCCGCTGCCCGCTCCGGTGATGAACACCGACCTCATGGTGGCGGGCATGCGAGCCTTCCGGTGCCGGGTCTTGGTCAGCCTGCCTCGACCACGTCTTTCATGCGGTTCAGCGTCTTGGTCATATCACGGATGTTGCGCCGCTTGCGTAGGAAGCCGCCGAAGAGCCAATAGACGGCAAGCAGCGGCGAGGAATTCAGCCGAAAAGACTCGGTGACATCGGTGCCACCGGCGCTGGGCGCCAGCCGGTAGTGCCAGTTGTTGACCGCCCTGTTGCCGACGAGCACCGCAAATCCGAATTCGCGGCCGGGTTCGCAGGCGGTGACCTTGCACGTCGTCCAATACACCGGACCGATCTCGTTTCGCCGGACGTGGCCACGGAATGTGGCACCCAGTGCCGGGCCGGTGGCACCGCCCAGCCATTGGGCCTCGAAGACCTCCGGGGAGAACTTCCCGACGTTGCGCACGTCCGCGATCACGTCCCAGATCTTGCTCGCGGGCGCACTCATGTGAACCGTCGCAGAACCTTCCATGGCCCGATCCAAACACAGCTTCGCGCTTGCTCATAGGCCTCGGTGACCCAGCGCCGGGATGCTAGTGCGGCGCGGCGAGTTGGATCAGCCCGTTGATGATCTGCTTGATTCCCTGTGCAGGGTGCGAATACCACCCGATCGGCAGGCCCGATTCGGCGCCGCACTTCGGCCAGGGATCCAAGCCTTCCTCGGAGAACACCCGGTTGGCCACCGCGATCTGCTCCTCCCGGGACGCGGCCGCCGGGTTGCCCACACCGCCGTAACGGGCCCAGGTGCCCGGCTTGAACTGCAGTCCGCCGAATTCACCGTTTCCGGTGTCGATGTGCCAGTTGCCGCCGGACTCGCACTGCGCGATCGCGTCCCAGTTGGGCGCTGGGGGTGCGGCGTCGGCCACACCGGGGGGAGAAGTCAGCGCGGCAGCGACTAACCCACCGACCGCCATGGTCTTGATGAGGGGTTGGCAGGGTTTCCTCATATCCGAAATTTCGGCGGGCGTGTCCAAAGCGTTACCCATTCGAAAATGGCGCGAGATATGCCTTCTATCAGCGGAAATGCCCCTACCAACAGGCCAAATCTGAATTTTAGAATTCGGTGAGGAAAAATTAAATTATCGCTGGCGACAGTACTGGGCAGCCAACGGCGGGCCGCTCGACGTACCGGATCGGCCCACGTTGATTGGCCTGTCCCCAGACGAACTCACCCAAGTCCCATGCGCCAGATTGCCCGCGACCGAAACCCCACGGGTCAGGGGAGACCAGCGCGATGGCTGCGCCCAGCGCAGGCTCGCGCGTTGACCGTTGCCACGCTCGCAGCTTCGCTGCTGCCGGGCGGCGTCTTCCTGGCGGTCGATCGGCTGCACACCACGCCCGCCGATATTCTCGCCCATCCTGGCGATCCGATCGGCGATGAGAAGACCCGGGCATAGGTGATCGATGCCGCCCGACAGATCGTCACCGTCGCACAGCTGAACACCTCGTCGGCCCGAGAATCTCTCGGCCAACGATCACGCCCTCGCCACGAGGCTGTCCACGGACGGCGCCACGGCGGTCATCTATCGCCAGAACGAGGACCCGAGTCTGGGCATCGTCAGGGTCTACGGTCCATGCCGGAACATCAACGATCACACCGGCGACGCGAGCGCGTGGACGGACGTCACCGACGAGTTCGCGAAGACGCGTTGATGTGACGCTCCGGCGACGGGAGCCTCACAACGCGATTGCGCCCGACGGAATCGCCGGGCGCAATCGCGGAACGTCAGCAGAGCAGAAGTTATTCGCCGCCGCCGGGGGTGGCTCCCAGGGTGCTCTGCAGATCTGGCTTCATCGCGTTGAGCTGGGCGCCCCAGTACTCCCAGCTGTGCGTACCGTTCTGGTCGAAATTGAACACGGCGTTGTGGCCGCCGGCCGCGTTGTAGGCATCCTGGAACTTCAGGTTGCTGCTCCGCACGAAGTTCTCCAGGAACTCGGCGGGCATGTTGGCGCCACCCAGCTCGGACGGCGTGCCGTTACCGCAGTAGACCCACAACCGGGTGTTGTTGGCCACCAGCTGCGGAATCTGGACGGTGGGGTCATTGCGCTGCCAGGCCGGGTCGCTTGAGGGTCCCCACATGTCGTCGGCCTTGTAACCGCCGGCGTCACCCATGGCCAAGCCGATCAGACTCGGGCCCATCCCGCTGGAGGGATCCAGCAGCGCCGAGAGCGATCCGGCGTAGATGAACTGCTTGGGGTGGTAGACAGCCAAGATCATCGCCGAGGAGCCCGACATCGAGATGCCGACCGCAGCGCTGCCGGTGGACTTGACGCTCCGGTTGGACGCCAGCCACTGCGGCAGTTCGCTGGTCAGGAAGGTCTCCCATTTGTAGGTCTTGCAGCCGTCGTGACCGCAGGCGGGCTGGTACCAGTTGGTGTAGAAGCTGGACTGCCCTCCGACGGGCATGATCACCGACAGCCCCGACTTGTAGTACCACTCGAACGCGGGGGTGTTGATGTCCCAGCCGTTGTAGTCGTCCTGAGCCCGCAGCCCGTCGAGCAGGTACACAGCCGGGGAACCGTTTCCACCGCTCTGGAACTGGACCTTGATGTCGCGGCCCATCGATGGCGACGGCACCTCGAGATACTCGACGGGCAGACCCGGACGCGAGAACGCCCCCGCAGTCGCCGAGCCCCCGGCAAGACAGATGAGGCCGGGCAGCACGCTCGCCGCCGCCGCACCGACGACCAGCCGGCGCCCCCAAGTGCGGATCTTGTCGCTCACCTCTGTCATACCTGCCCCTTAGTCGTATGTCGTCGCGTGTCTTCGCTGGAATTTACCGTGGTTAGAGGCCGAATGTCGATCAGGACGCGAACTCGTCTCAATTGTGTTTCGCCGTCCGCACCGCATCGTGGCTGCCCTGGGAGGACTTCGCGCAGGCGGCGCCCGGCTCCGGTACGGCAAAAATGCAGGTAGGCGATCTTCGGCGCGTGCAGTATTCGGCCGGCCGGGTCCCGACGCGGCGCCGACATCCATTTTCGCGTCCGGGCCATTCGTGTCCGGGTTCGCGGTGCGAAAACGCCGGGGAAGCGACCACCCGCTGGGGACAGGGCACCCCTCGCCGGTCCGCTGGCCGTCGTCTGTGAGTTGGGCGCGGGATTGCGGACCGCAGCACGTAAAGCTGCATCGAACGCGTAGGCTCTCACCGAACACGCCGATAGAGGTCACGCTTTCCCGGCCCGTTCCGGCCCTCACGGGCCACCGCACCGACGGTTGCATGGTGCGCGACGGTGCGGCTGAGGGCATCGGCGGTCACATGATTGAGGTGCAAATTTGGATACGGTACTGGGGTTATCGGTGACGTCGACCTCCGTCGGGTGGGTACTCGCGGAAGGGCACGACGCCGACGGCACCATCGTGGACCACCGTGAGATGCCGCTGGAACCCGGCGGCGGGGTTCGCGCTGTGAGCACCGCCCAGCAGGTGACCGAGGAAGTCATGCGGGTCGAGGCCATGGCGGCCGAAAACGACCAGCGAGTGCGGATCATCGGTGTGACGTGGACCGACGATGCCACCGCGCAGGCCGCGCTGCTGATGGAGGCGTTGACCGACGCGGGTTTCGACAACATCGTGCCGATTCGGTTGCTGGATGCCGTCGAGACGCTGGCTCGAGCCATCGCACTGGTGATCGGGTTCGAGCAGACGGCGGTCTGCATCGTCGAACACACATTCGCCACCGTCGTCATGGTTCACATGCACAACGGCGCGACACAGACTGCCGTCAAGCACGTCAGCGGCGGCTTCGAGGGGCTGACGTCATGGCTGACCGGGATGTTCGAACGCAATGGTTGGCGTCCCGGAGGAGTGGTCGTCGCCGGCGCGGACAGCGACATCAACGATTTCTCTTGGGAGCTGGACCAGGCCCTACCGGTGCCGGTTTTCGCGCAGAACATGGTTCAGGTGACCGTCGCCCGGGGCGCGGCGCTGACCGCCGCGCAAACCACCGATTTCACCGACGAGCAATTGGTGGTGGGCGCGCCCGAGCCGGCACCAGTGCCCCCGCGCCCCCGGCAGTTGTCGTATGCCGGCGCAGTGGCCGCACTGGCCGCCGGCGCGGTCACGTTCGTCGCGTCGCTGTCGCTGGCCGTGGGCATCGAAATCGCCCCGAAGGGCGACGCCACCCCGGCAAAGCACGCGGCACACGCCCCGGCGCCCCAGGTGGCCCGGGCCGTCGCACCGGCGGTGGCACCGCCCCGAGAGGTCGCGCCGTCCGCCCCCGAACCCGCAGCACCCGTCGTCGCGGAGCCGACACGGCCCCGTGCGCCCGAGGACCGGCCACCGCCCCCCGATGCCCGCCAGCCCTACCTGGCCAGGGTGCTCGAGCACATCCCGGGCGACGCCGGCGGCTCTGCGCCGGGCGCCGCTGAACAGCCGTGACCTGGTGACTCAACGCTCCTTGGCGTGAACTGCGGTGAACGACAACGTCACGTCGTCGGCAACCTGCATCGACCCCATGAGCAGGGAATAGGGCCTGACACCATGGTCGGATTGTCGTACGACGGTGTGCGCCGACATCTGCCACGTGTCACCGAGATCCTCTGTCCGCAAGTCGGCCGCGTGCTCCCGCGATTTCCCCCGAATGTGCAGTTTCCCGCTGAGTCGATACCCGTGTTCGGTTGCGCTGATCCTGTCGGAGACGAAGCGGATGTCGGGGAAGCGGCCGGCGTCCAGCGACTTCAACGCGTTCGAGCGCGCCAAGGCTTTCTCCGGGCCGGACAACCCCTTGACACCGCCCTCGCCGCGTAGCACCTCGAGCGAATTCGTCTCGACCACCAGCTCCACGCCCGCCGGCTCGGCGCCGGCCCAGGTCACCAAGGCGCGCCAACGGGTCATGACGATCGTGAGACGGTGGCCCATTCGTGCAGCCCGGCCGGTGACTTCGGTGTGAACGAGCAGCTCACCGTCGGACGCGTCCAAAGCCCAGGTGCCTGTCACAGACCGACCCTACTCACATGGTGAGCACGGTGCGGTAGTGCGCGCGTCCCTCCTCCAACGCCGCGTAGCCTTCCGCGGCTTGCGCCAGCGGCAGTTCCTCGACCCACGCGCGGACGCCGGACAATACGGCGAAATTCATGGTCTCCTCGACATCTTTGGCGGTGCCCGAGGGGTGCCCGACGATGCTGAGGCCAGGGGTGATCAGCTGGACGGGACTGATGGGCAGGGGCTCAGGAGTCACGCCCACCGCGACCAGTTCGCCCCGGGGCGACAAACCGCCCACGGTGTCGGCCATGGCCTGCGAGTTTCCGGCGGTGGCCAGGACGACCGAAGCCCCGCCCAGAGCCCGCATCGCCGCGGCCACGTCCCCGCCTGTCGCGTCGATGTAGTGATGGGCCCCCAACTTCCGGGCATCCTCGGCTTTGGCGGTGCCGCGGTTGATCGCGATGGTCTCGAAACCCATCGCCCGGGCGAACTGGATCCCCAGGTGCCCGAGACCGCCGACACCGAGAATCGCCACCCGGTCACCGGGCACGGCCCGGGTGCTGCGCAACGCATGGTAGGTGGTGACACCGGCACACCCCATCGGGGCGGCCTCCACCGCAGAGAGCTCCGACGGGATACGGGCCAGCGCACTTGCAGGCACCGTCACCGATTCCGCATAGCCACCGGGGAAGTGCCAGCTCGGGACCTTGCCGTTGTCGCAGTGGATGAAAATGCCCTTGCGGCATGGGTCGCAGTGGTAGCAGCACCCGCCGAACCACCCGACCGCGACACGGTCTCCCACCTCGAAATCCTTGACGCCGGAACCAAGTTCGGCGATAGTGCCGGCGATCTCATGTCCCGGTGTGAGGGGCCACGACATGTTCGGGAAGCCGCCCTGGACGAACGCGCGGTCGGTGCCGCAGATGCCACACGCGCTGACCGCCAGACGTACCTCGTCGTGGGCCGGGGGCGACGTCTCGACGTCGGCGAGTTCCAACGCTGCGCCAGCGGACTGTATCCGGACGGCTCGATGAGTAGGCACTGGCTCACCTTAATGCGGGACAGGGCATTTCGACGCCCCGTCAGCGTGGTAGTCGACCTGCCAGTGCTTGATCCCGTTGAGCCAGCCCGACCGCAGGCGTTCGGGTGTGCCGACCGATTCCAGATTCGGCATGACATCGGCGATCGCGTTGAACATCAGGTCGATCGTCATCCGCGCCAGGTTGGCGCCGATGCAGTAGTGCGCGCCGGTGCCACCGAAACCGACGTGTGGATTGGGATCGCGCAGAATGTTGAACGTGAAGGGGTCGTCGAACACGTCCTCGTCGAAATTGGCCGACCGGTAGACCATCACCACCCGCTGACCCTTTGCGATCCGCACGCCCGACAGCTCGTAGTCCTGCAGGGCGGTCCGCTGGAACGACGTGACCGGCGTGGCCCACCGGACGATCTCGTCGGCGGTGGTCGCGGGCCGCTCCCGCTTGTACAACTCCCACTGGTCGGGAAAGTCGGTGAACGCCATCATGCCCTGGGTGATGGAGTTACGGGTGGTTTCGTTGCCGGCGACAGCGAGCAGGATGACGAAGAAGCCGAACTCGTCGTCGGAGAGCTTGTGACCGTCGACGTCGGCCTGAACCAGCTTGGTGACGAGGTCTTCACCCGGATTCTTCGTCCGGTCGGCGGCCATCTGCATGCCGTACATGATCAGTTCGACGGATGCAGTGATCGCGTCGTTGCTGGCGAACTCCGGATCCTGATCGCCGACCATCTCATTGGACCAGTGGAAGAGCTTCTTGCGGTCCTCCTGCGGCACGCCCATGAGCCCGGCGATGGCCTGCAGCGGCAGCTCGCACGACACCTGTTCGACGAAGTCGCCGGAACCCTCGGCCGCAGCGATCTCGACGATGCGCTGGGCGCGCTCGCGGAGTTCCTCGCGGAGGCGCTCGATGGCCCGGGGAGTGAAGGCACGAGAGATGATCTTGCGCAGCCGCGTGTGCTGCGGCGCATCCATGTTGAGCAGGACAAACTTGCCACGCTCAACCTGCTCTTCCACCGTGCCGTCCTTGTAGCGTGGCAGTGCGGTCTTCTGCAGGCTGGAAAAGACGTCGCTGCGCAGCGAGATCTCTTTGACGTCCTTGTGTTTGGAGACCACCCAGAAGCCGCCGTCGTCGAAACCGCCCGTACCGATGGGCTGCTCGTTCCACCAGATCGGCGCGGTCCGCCGCAGCTCGGCCAGTTCTACCACCGGCAGCCGTTCGGCGTGAACGTCGGGATCGGTGAAGTCGAAGCCGGGAGGCAGGTCAGGGACCGGGGTGGCAGTTGGCTCGGCGGTTGGCATGGGGCCCACTCCTCGAAACTAAGTCGTCTAGTCGTCCTTGTGTGCAAATAAACCATTGCCACGGCCTGTTGTGAAGCATCATCGTGATATCGACGCGAAGAACTGCAACGTGTTCAGCGACTGCGAAAGTGTGCGCGAACCGCGTTGCCGTTCACACCCGTCGCGTTGTCCTAGCGAGGCGCCGAACCCGAAACACCTTGAGAAGCGCGACGCGGTCGATATGCTTTGTCCAGTTCATCGGCGGATCGCCGGGAGCGGGTGACACGCAAGCTGAGGTGGAGCATGATTCGCGAACTACTCACCGTCGTTGCGATCAGTGGCGGCGCGGTCGGTCTGGCGCCGTGCGCGGCCGCCGATCAGCATTACGACGGCGACGTGCCGGGCATGAACTACGACGCTTCGCTCGGCGCGCCCTGCGACAACTACGAGCGCTTCATCTTCGGGCGCGGGCCCAGCGGGCAGGCCGAGGCGTGCCATTTCCCCCCGCCCAACCAGTTCCCGGCCGCAACCACCGGCTATTGGGTGACGTCCTACCCGCTGTACGGGGTACAGCAGGCCGGGGCCAAGTGCCCGGGCTCGCAGGCGGCCGCACAGTCGGCGGCGGGGCTTCCCATGTTGTGTCTGGGAGCCCAGGGGTGGCAAGAGGGATGGTTCACCGGGGCGGGATTCTTCCCGCCCGAACCGTGACCGGCTGACCCGTGGACCGCGGCTGGTCCGGCGTCGAATACTGGCAGCTGGCCGCTGCGTCTAAAGTCCTAACAAAGTCCGGCAACCATGAGGAGACTCCGATGGCCTTCAATCCCAGAGAGGCCTTAGGCGCGGCCAGGGACATCGCGACCAACGCGGTCGAGAAGGCGTCCGACATCGTCGAAAACGCCAGCGACATCATCCGCGGCGACATCTCCGGGGGCACCAGCGGCATCGTCCAGAACTCGATCGACATCGGCACATACGCGGTCGACAGGACCAAGGAAATGTTCACCGGCAGCAACGACGACGAGGCTGATTAGACGCATGCCATTGATTCGCTCGACGTGAATGCCTCCGCCGATCATGGCTGATGGGAATAGGAATTCCGCGAAATTCATTCGCAACGAACATGTTCGGCGCACGTCAGCCGGACGGCTCAGAGGGTCGCCGCCTCGTTGAGTTCGTCGAGGCGGTTGGTTGCTTCCAGGTACTCCTGCACCCACCGCTCGATGACGGTCGCGGTTTTCTCCACTTTGGTGAACTGACCGACGACCTGACCGACCGGGTTGAACGCGACGTCCACGCTCTCGTTCGGGTACCTGTTGGTCGCACGCACCGCCATGCCCGAAACCATGTACTGCAGCGGCATGCCGAGGGGCTTCGGGTTGTCCGGCGCCTCCCATGCCTCCGTCCAGTCGTTGCGCAGCATTCGGGCCGGCTTGCCGGTGAACGAACGGCTGCGGACGGTGTCACGGCTACCGGCCTTGACGTAGGCGGCCTGCTGCACCGGGGTGTTGGAGGATTCCTCGACCATCAACCACTGCGAGCCCGTCCATGCACCCTGACAGCCCAGCGCCAGCGCCGCCGCGATCTGCTGGCCGCTGCCGATACCGCCGGCCGCCAGCACCGGCAATGGGGCGACCTCCTTGACCACCTGCGGCCACAACACGATCGAACCCACCTCACCGCAGTGCCCGCCGGCCTCGCCGCCCTGGGCGATGATGATGTCGACGCCCGCATCGGCGTGTTTGCGGGCCTGGGAGGGCGAACCGCACAGCGCCGCCACCTTCAAACCGGCATCATGAATGTGCTTGATCATGTCGGCCGGGGGAGTGCCGAGCGCGTTGGCGATCATCTTCACCTTCGGGTGCTTGAGCGCCACCTCGACCTGGGGTGTGGCGGTTGCCTCGGTCCAACCGAGCAATTGCAGGCTGTCGCCGTCGCTGTCTTCGATCGGCACGCCGTGGTCGGCAAGGATCTTCTTGCCGAAATCCAGGTGTTCTTGGGGCACCATCGTGCGCAGTGTGTCGGCCAATTCCTCGGCCGACAGGTGTGAATCCATGCCCTCGTACTTGTTCGGGATCACGATGTCGACGCCATAGGGGCGCTCGCCGATGTTCTCGTCGATCCAGTTGAGCTCGATCTCCAGCTGCTCGGGCGTGAAGCCGACAGCACCCAGAACGCCGAAACCGCCGGCCTTGCTGACCGCGACCACGACATCGCGGCAGTGGGTAAAAGCGAAGATCGGAAATTCGATACCGAGTTCGTCGCAGATGGAGGTGTGCATACCTACTCCTTGGGCGCCGGGCAGAATTGGAACGTGTTCTACTTTAGTACGGACGCCCGCGAGGCGGCCAGACAGCTGGGGCGCCTCGCAACTACGACCGATCATCGCCAGCTTCCCGCTTGACCGACCTGCATTCCACCGGGCCGGGTCATCGGCCGCGAATCATTGGCATTCGGTCCCGGATCGCCGTAGCACCGCCGGTGAGTGGAGAGCTCCGATCTTGATCCGCCAGCGCGCCCGCGGGTGGCGTGACCCTGCCAATTACGAAACCACTGGTAGCGTAATCTGTTCGCCGCGACCACGAAAGGACTCGGCTCGATGCGCAGCCTCTATGCCGGCCGGCCCTTCGCCACCCCGACCCCGGAAATCGCGGCCGCGCTCGAGGATGTCAGCATCCCGACGCTGCTGCTTTCCCTCGTCCACATCACGGGCGATCCCCGGTTCGTTCGCGACTTCGCGCCGACGGGACTCTTCCTCAACGAGATCCAGGGCTTCATGTCGGAGGAGGACAAGGCCCGCGCCCGCACGGTGGCGCTACCGGTGCTGGCCGCGTATCGGGATGCCGGCTGTCCCGAGCCGAAGCCGCTGAGCCCCGAGCTGATCCGGGAGATGATGGACTGGGCCGCCTGTGAGCACGTCACCGACGAATACCTGCCCCTGATCTCCGAGGAGATGGACCTCGACGGGGTCGATCCCCGCCGCCCGACGGCGCTGCCGAGTGAACGCGCGGCGGAGCTTCCCGTCCTCGTCGTCGACTGCGGGGAATCCGGCATATTAGCCGGGATCCGCCTCAAGCAGGCCGGCATCCCTTTCGCCATCGTGGAGAAGAATGCCGGCCCCGGCGGAACATGGTGGGAAAACAGTTATCCCGGAGCCCGCGGCGCGTGGTGCGTGACGCTGCGCTCTGCGGACGGCCGGACCGAGACGACGCGCGCACGGGCGCTCATCACCGCGGTCGGCCAGCTGAACCGGCCCTGCATCCCGGATTTCGCCGGCGCCGAAACCTTTGCGGGCCCGGCGTTCCACTCCTCGGCCTGGGATCATTCCGTCGACGTGAGCGGTAAGCGGGTCGCGCTGATCGGGGCCGGCGCCAGCGGATTCCAGATCGCGCCCGCGATCGCCGGCAATGTCGGGCACCTGACGGTGTTCCAGCGGACCGCCCAGTGGATGTTTCCCAACCCGATGTATCACGACGAAGTCGGCGACGGGATGTGCTGGGCGATGCGCCACCTGCCGCACTACGGACGGTGGTACCGGTTCCTGGTGCTGTGGCCCGGTGCCGACAAGGGTCTCGACGCGGCGAGCTGCGACGCCGACTACCCCGGCCGGGGCGAGGCGGTCAGCGACATCAACGCTGCGGTCCGGATGATGTTCACCCAGTGGATCACCGGCCAGGTGGGCGACGACGATGAGCTGCTGGCCAAGGTGCTGCCCGACTATCCCGCGTGCGGCAAGCGGACGCTGCAGGACAACGGCAGCTGGCTGCAAACCCTGCGACGCGACAACGTCGGATTGGTGCGCACACCGATCCAGCGGATCACCCCGCGCGGCGTCGTCACCGCCGACGGCGTGACCCACGACGTCGACGTCATCGTCTACGCCACGGGGTTCCGGCACACCGACGTGCTGTGGCCGCTGAAGATCACCGGCCGTAACGGAATCGACCTGCACCAGATGTGGGGCACCCGCCCGTATGCCCACCTCGGCATCACCGTCCCGAACTTCCCCAACCTGTTCATCATCTACGGGCCTGGGACGCATCTGGTCCACGGCGGCAGCCTGATCTTCCAGTCCGAGCTTCAGATGCGCTACGTCAACCGGTGTCTGGAGCATCTGGCGGAGGCGGACTTGCATTCCCTGGAGCCGATTGCCGAGGCGGCCACCGCGTGGCATCAGCGGACCCAAGCCGAGATCCAGAAGATGGTGTGGTCGCACCCCGCGGTCAAACACACCTACTTCAAAAACCCTGACGGCGAGATCCACACCGTCAGCCCATGGCGCCTGCCCGAGTACTGGGCGGCGATCCGCGAGCCCGACTGGTCCCAATTCATCGAGCGGGCAAAGGAAGCGAGCACTCCAGCATGCGAACCGTAGTGATCGACGGGCCGACCAGCATTCGAGTCGATACCCGCCCCGACCCGGCACTTCCCGGCCCCGACGGTGCGATCGTCGAAGTCGCGGCAGCCGGCATCTGCGGTTCCGATCTGCACTTCTATGAGGCTGATTTTCCACTGGCCGAACCGATCCCGCTCGGCCATGAAGCGGTGGGCACCGTCGCCGAGATCGGGCCGCTGGTGCGCACGGTCAAGGTCGGCGATCAGGTGATGGTGTCGTCGGTGGCCGGATGCGGCAACTGTCCCGGCTGCGCCACCCGCGATCCGGTGATGTGCCACTCGGGGTTTCAGATCTTCGGCGGTGGTGTCCTCGCCGGGGCGCAAGCCGATTTTCTCCCCGTGCCGGCCGCCGATTTCCAGCTGCTCAAGATACCCGACGGCATCAACACCGAGCAGGCGTTGCTGCTCACCGACAACCTCGCGACCGGCTGGGCCGCTGCCCAGCGGGCCGACATTCCGCTCGGCGGCAGCGTGGTGGTCATGGGCCTGGGCGCCGTCGGGCTGTGCGCGCTGCGCAGCGCGCTATTCCAAGGAGCTGCAGAGGTTTTCGCTGTCGATCGGGTCGACGGCCGCCTGGCCCGTGCTGCCGGGTGGGGAGCGACGCCGGTTAAGGCACCGGCGGTCGAGGCGATCCTCGCCGCCACAGGTGGGCGCGGGGCCGACGCGGTGATCGACGCCGTCGCCACCGACGCCTCGATGACCGACGCGCTCAACGCGGTCCGGCCCGGCGGTACCGTCTCGGTCGTCGGCGTGCACAACCTGCAGCCGTTCCCGTTGAACGCGCTGGGCTGCCTGGTCCGCAGCATCACGTTGCGCATGACGACGGCGCCGGTGCAGCGGACCTGGCCGGAATTGCTCCCATTGCTGGTCGCCGGTCGCCTGGACGTGAACGGTATCTTCACGACGACGCTGCCACTGGACGAGGCAGCCCGGGGTTATGCGACCGCGGCCGCACGAAACGGCGACGACGTCAAGATCCTGCTGACACCCTAGGGGCGACGACAGGCAGGTCGGTATCGCCCTGAGCTCACGGGGCAGCGTCTGGCCACCGTCACGATCCCGGTCCGGCGCCTATCGTGTCGCCGCGATGTACTGCGACCGCATGAAGCTGTCGATCTTGACATCCACCTCGGGCGGGATCATCCCGTAGAGCGCCTCGAGTTGGAGAGTATTGCGGATCGGCTCGACATTCCAGCCGTGCGCGGCCAGCCAGTCGGCCGGATCGCTCTTGGGTTCATAAGTCAGCGCCGAGAAGTCCACGCTGCCTGACATGTTGACTCCGGGGTGCGCCGCTTCCAAACCTTCCAGCTGGTCGTGGTCCAGCCGCGTGCCCAATGCGCCCACGGCCACCCGGCTGCCCGGCGCGCTGAGCCCACTGATCAGGGTGAACAGCGTGTTCTGGGCATCGTCGGACAGGTAGGGCAGAATACCCTCCACTGACCAGGCGCTGGGCTGTTCCACGTCGAAGCCGGCCGCCTCCAACGGCTTGGACCATTCGCTGCGCAGATCTGCCGCGATCTCGATCCTGCGCGCCTTGGGTGCGGCGCCCCGCTCAGCCAGCACTCGGGACTTGAACTCCAGTACCCTCGGCATGTCGATTTCGAAAACGGTTGTGCCCAATGGCCAATCGAGCCGATATGCTCGCGAATCCAGGCCGGCTGCGATGATCACAGCCTGGCGCACGCTCGCTTGTCCAGCGGAGAGGAAGAAGTCGTCGAAGAACCGGGTCTGGACGCCGTAGAGGCGTGGAAAGGCCGTCTGGTCCTCGGTGGTCCCCGGTTTGGCGAGCACCTCGGCCAGGTAGGGGTCTTGTGCCGCGGCGATGAAGGCCTGCGCATACTCATCGCGGACCAGTGGTTGAGGGCTCGTGGCGTGCACCGCGCGCCAACCGGCGACCAGCAACGCGGTGTAGCCCACGCCGCTGGCGATGTCCCAGTGGTCGTCGTCGGAGCGCAACGACCCGAACTCAGGTGTCGTGCCCAATTCGATCCTCCCCATCGCAGTCCCCGACATCACCAAGGTACCCGCCGCTGCACGGTCAAAACTCGAGAAGCACCGTGACGGGGCCGTCGTTGACCAAACGGACCCGCATGTCCGCGCCGAAGATCCCGGCTTGCACGTGGGCGCCCAACTGCGTCAACGCCTCCGCGAACGCCGCGACCAGGGGTTCAGCGACCGACCCGGGCGCGGCGGCATTCCACGACGGGCGCCGCCCCTTCCCGGTGTCGGCATACAGGGTGAATTGACTGACCACCAGGATCGGCGCGCCGACGTCAGCAGCGGACCGCTCGCCAGCCAGAATCCGCAGTGTCCAGAGCTTTTCGGCCAGACGCCCCGCTTTGTGCGCGTCGTCGCCGTGCGTGACGCCGACGAATGCGAGCAGTCCCTGACCCTCCGGGGAGATGGAAGCCACCAGCCGCCCGTCGACAGCCACCGACGCCGATGAGACCCGCTGCACCAGAATCCGCACGATCCTCGATGCTGCCAGGCCGGCTGGGTAGGCTCGTCAGGTGTCTGTGCTCGTGGCTTTTTCTGTCACCCCGCTGGGTGTGGGCGAGAGTGTCGGTGAAATCGTCGCCCACGCGGTTCAAGTGGTTCGGGATTCCGGGCTGCCGAACAAGACCGATTCGATGTTCACCGTGATCGAAGGCGACACCTGGGAAGAGGTGATGGGCGTCGTGCAGCGCGCGGTGGAGGCCGTTGCTGCCCGCGCCTCGCGGGTCAGCACGGTGATCAAGGTGGACTGGCGCGCTGGGGCCGGCGACGCGATGGCGAGAAAAGTCGCCTCGATCGAGCGACATCTGGCCGACCATTAGCCCCGCACGGCGGTGTTCATCGCCCGCTCGGCCACCTCACGGTGAACGGCGGACATTTCTTTCTCCATTGAGCTCCATTGAGCGGGCGCGTTGGTGGCGCACGCCGTCCCCGCTCACCTGTGCTGGATCTTCCACCGGAAAGACGCTGACGCCGCCGCCGACGTGACGCAGGTCCGTGTTGGCCGCAGTGGCGATGGCGGAGAGTTCGAGTTCGGCCACGTGAGCCCGCAGCACTTCTCACTCGATCATCGGTTGGCGAGTTCGAAGGGCCGCCGACCAGGGGCATGGCGTGGAATTCCGCGCGGGCGGAGAGGCGTTGAACCCCGTCCGTGACGCGGCTTTGTTCTCCGACCGCGGTCAGCGACACTTTCCCCATGAATTCCACTCGGGCGAAGACGCTTCGGCGAACGGCGATCGGGGCCACGGGAGCGGTACTGATCCTCGCGCAGGCAATCTGCGGTGACCACGGCGGTGATCACATAGCCGGGCTGATGGTGCCGAAACCGACGCTGAGGACCGGGATAATGGAACCTCTTGCCGAGGGTTGGCCCACCTCTCTACATCACACCTGCAGACGCGACGGCATCATGCCGCCGACCAGATCCCTGCGCGGCGCCGACCATGGGGATGGTGGTCGGCCCCTCCCGCCGCTTACGCTGGCTGGGCGCATTGCCGAGACAGACCGGCTCTGCAGGAAGGCAGGTGCGTCCGACATGACCAGCGAAACACCCAGCAGCGGCGGGATCGGTGAGTCCGGTGGACGTGCGGGGGCCGGGGGAGCAGGGGGCCAAGGGGGTGCTGGTGGCGCCGGTGGCCGCGGCGGCGACGGTGGCCGCGGCGGCGACGGTGGCCGAGGCGGCGACGGTGGCCGAGGCGGCGACGGTGGCCGAGGCGGCGACGGAGGATTGCCCGGTGCAGGCGGTGCCGGCGGAAACCCGGGTCAGCCCGGACAGCCGGGTCAGCCCGGACAGCCGGGTCAGCCCGGAAATCCGGGCTGAGACCGGCGTTAGCCGAACCCCTGTCCCGCCGGGCCGGAGGGTCCGAAAGACTGCGGCACTAGGCTCGTGCCGGTGAGCGCACGCGCAGGCATCGTTGTCACCGGAACGGAAGTCCTCACCGGCCGAGTCCAGGATGCGAACGGCCCCTGGATCGCCGACCGGCTGCTCGAACTCGGCGTCGAGCTGGCGCACATTACGATCTGTGGCGACCGTCCCACTGATATCGAGGCACAGCTGCGTTTCCTGGCGGACGAGGGTGTGGACCTGATCGTCACCAGCGGCGGGCTGGGGCCCACCGCCGACGACATGACCGTCGAGGTGGTGGCGCGGTTCTGTGGACGCGAATTGGTACTCGACGCCGAGGTCGAGATCAAGATCGCCGGAATCCTCAAAAAGCTGATGGCGCACTTCGATTCGGAAAGCTTCGACGCGGTGCGCGCCGCGAACCGCAAGCAGGCCATGGTTCCGGAAGGGGCCGAAGTGCTCGACCCGGTGGGCACGGCGCCGGGTGTGGTTGTCCCGGGCAAGCCCACGGTCGTCGTGCTTCCGGGTCCGCCGCGCGAGCTTCAGCCGATGTGGCGTAGGGCTATCCAGACCGCTGCGGCACAGGGGGCGATCGTTGGTCGCACCAGATACCGTCAGGAGACCATCCGCATGTTCGGGCTGCCCGAATCGGGTCTGGCCGAGACTTTGCGTGGCGCCGCAGACACCGTCCCCGGTTTCGACCGGCTGGAGATCACCACCTGCCTGCGCCGGGGGGAGATCGAGATGGTGACCCGCTACGAGCCGGACGCCGAAGACGACTACGCGACGCTGACCCGGCTGCTCCGCGACAAGCACGGCGACCAGATCTATTCCGAGGACGGCTCCACCGTGGACGACCAGGTAGCCCGGCTGCTCGCCGGTCACCGGATCGCGACGGCAGAATCCTGTACTGCAGGGCTGCTCGCGGCACGGCTGACCGACCGGCCGGGCTCGTCCGACTACGTGATGGGCGGCGTGGTGAGCTACTCCAACGAGGCGAAAGAGAGCCTGTTGGGCGTCGATCCAGCGCTGATCGAAGAACACGGGGCGGTGTCCGAACCGGTCTCCGAGGCGATGGCGCACGGGGCGCTGGGACGCTTCGGCGCCGACACCGCCGTCGCGATCACCGGGATCGCCGGCCCGGGCGGGGGCACGGGGCAAAAGCCGGTCGGGACGGTGTGCTTCACCGTGATGCTCTCCGACGGCCGGACAGACACCCGGACGCTGCGGCTGCCCGGAAACCGATCCGACATCCGCGACCGCGCGACGACGGTGGCCATGCACCTGCTGCGGCGCATGCTGGGTGACTGCGCAGCTCGGCTGGTCACGCTTCCGCCGGGCTGAAGGCGCTTTCGCCGGTCCCGAACCGGATTCCGGTGGCGTCCTTACCGATCAGCGTCAGCACCATGACCGCGATGAACACCGGCAGGATTGTCGCCGCCAACGCGAAAGGATAGCCGCGCGACTCGGCCAGGCGTTCCTGGATGGGCAAGTTGAACGCCGCCAGCAGGTTACCCAGTTGATACGTCACGCCGGGGTAGAGGCCGCGGATGGCATCCGGCGACAGCTCGGTCAGGTGCGCCGGTATCACCCCCCAGGCGCCCTGGACGCAGACCTGCATCAGGAACGCGCCGAGGCACAGCATGGCCGCTGTATGCGAGTAGGCGAACAGCGGCACGATCGGCAGGCCGAGCAGCGCGCAGAACACCACGGTGTAGCGGCGGCCGAACCGCTGCGAGAGCGTGCCGAAGACCAGCCCCCCGATGATGGCGCCGACGTTGTAGATCACCACGATCCACTTGACGGTGACACTGGACAGCCCGGCGCCGTGGTTGGCAGTCGCACCGAGGAAGGTGGGGTAGACGTCCTGGGTGCCGTGACTCATGTAGTTGAAGGCGGTCATCAGCAACACCAGATAAAGGAAGCGGCGGATGACCGCCTTCTCGCGCAGCACGTCGCGGATCTTGGTGCTGGTGAGCCGCAACTGGTCCTGGGCGGCTTCCCAGACCTCGGATTCCTCCACCCGGTAGCGCACGATCAGGCTGACCAGTGCGGGGACGATGCTCAGGGCGAACATCCAGCGCCACGACAGACCCAGCAGGTTCATCACCACTAGCGAGGCCAGGCCGGCCAGTAGGTAACCGAATGCGTAGCCCTCCTGCAGCAGCCCGGAGAAGAAGCCCCGCCGTTCGGTGGGCACCTTCTCCATGGCAAGTGCAGCGCCCAGGCCCCATTCGCCGCCCATCCCGATGCCATAGAGCAGCCGCAGGATCACCAGGACGGTGAAGTTGGGCGCGAACGCGCACAGGAACCCGGCCACCGAGTAGAACACCACGTCCACCATCAGCGGCAGTCGGCGTCCTACGCGGTCGGCCCAGAGCCCGAAGAGCAGTGCGCCCACCGGACGCATGACCAGGGTGGCCGTCGTGACCAGCGCGACCTCGGCTTTGCTGCGGTGGAACGTTGTCGCGATGTCGGCGTAGACGAACACGACGATGAAATAGTCAAAGGCGTCCATGGTCCATCCCAGCAACGCCGCGATGAAAGAGTTCCGCTGATCGCGGGTGATCCGTTGTGTTGTCACGTGAGCATCGTGCAGTACCCGGCGCGGCGGGGCGAGAGTATGTTGCCGCAGTGCGTCAAATCCAGCGCCGACAGGGGCGGTTTGACGTCGCGGGCCGCAGCTCCGGGCGCGGCGCGCAGCGCTTCTGGAATCTGACCTGAACGCGCTCACACCGCTGCCCTCGGTGGCAAGATCTTGCGGCATGGGTCCTTTTTTGCTGCGCGCCGCCCTGACCGGATTCGCGCTGTGGGTGGTCACCCTGTTCGTACACGGAATGAGCTTCATCGGCGGTGACACCTGGCTGGAGCGGGTGGGCATCGTCTTCGTCGTCGCTGTGGTCTTCGGTCTGGTCAACGCTTTCGTCAAACCCGTCGTCCAGATCTTGTCGATCCCGCTGTACATCGTGACCCTCGGGCTTTTCCATGTGGTCGTCAACGCGCTGATGCTGTGGATCACCGCATGGATCACCAGGCACACCACGCACTGGGGGCTGCAGATCGACCACTTCTGGTGGACCGCGATCTGGGCGGCGATCGTGCTGTCGCTCGTGGGTTGGGCGCTCTCGCTGGCAGTTCGCGACGTCAGCCGACGCACCCGCGCCTGAGCTCAAGCAGCGCCGACAAGGGCCACCACGTCGCGCGCACAACCCCAGGACAGGGTCACGCCGTTGCTACTGTGCCCGTAGTTGTGGATGCACCGCGCGGTCCCCAGCGGCTCGGCCTCCACTCGCACCGACGGACGGTCCGGACGTAGCCCGGTGATCGTCTCGATCACGTCGGTGTCGCGCAGTCGCGGCTCGACGTGGCGGCACCGCCGCAGGATTCGCTCGCTCACTGCGGGGTCTGCGGTGGTGTCCCAGCGATCGGGGATGCTGATGCCACCGCAGACCACGCGCTGCGGGTGGGGAAAAAAGCAGGTCCATTCCGGCCCGCGGTCGATCTCCAGGAACAGTTGCCGAAGGCCGGGATTGCTGAGGATGACGTGCTGGCCGAACAGCGGCCGCACCGTGTCGTCGCCCGCCAGTGCCCCGGCGCCCAGGCCCGCGCAGTTGACCACGATCGGTGCGATGTCGGCGACCTCAGCCAGCGAGCAGACCGAGCGGGCCTCGATCTCGCAGCCCGCCGCAGCCAATCGCCGGAACAGATAGTCGAGGTAGTGCGGCATGTCGATCATCGGCACGGTCGCGCGGAACGCGGTGTCGAATCCGTCGGGAATCTCGGCGGGCTCGGCCGCGCGCAAATCGGGGATCAATCCGGCCGCCGACGACATCGCGTCGCGCACGTCGCCGGCGGCCAACGCCGGCGCCATTTGCACCCCGGTGCCGGGCTCCCCGGCCAGTTCGCGAAACACCCGCAGCGAGTGTTCGCACCACTCCAACGTCTTGGTGGCACGTTGGGCCCGCCGCGGGGGAGCCCACACCGCGCCCGCCACCGCCGACGTCGTCTGCTGCGGCATCGCGGCCGACCACACCCGCACCGGCCAGCCGGCTTCGGCCAGACAGACGGCAGACGTCAGCCCGCTGACGCCGGCTCCGACCACGACGACCTGTGGGGCACTGGTCACGTCAACGGTGCCTGACTAGTGGGGAGCGTTGCCGCCGAGCAGCCCGTTGAGGATGCCCAACTGGGCTCCCGCGATCTGGGGCGGCACCTCCGCGGGCGGGCTGGCGTCCGGGGTCAGTTGCCAGGGCTGGCAGCCGCTGGTCTTGAACGACTTGTCCGTCGCGTCGATACGGACCACCTGCGGCTTTTTCGTCAGGGCATTGTCGAGGAGGTTGCCGTCGGGGTTGCCCGTCCGCTTCCAGTAGCACGTCCCGTCCCCGGCCGGCCCGCCGGAGCTGTAGATGCCCGGCACGATGTCGGAGCCCACCGCGTAGGTGCCGTCCTTGTCGATGGTCGTCTTTGGTGCGGGCGGGGGCGTCGGCTCCGGGTCGGCGCCCGCAGCGCCGGCACTGGCGACCCAGCCCGCAAGCAGCAGCCCCGAAGCGCCGAACAGTGCCGCGACCCGTGCGTTCGACTTCGACCCCATAGCAGTGCAGCTTACCTGCGCGAGCGACCGGGTGGCGTCCCTCGGCTCAGTTGCAGGACGCCCGCACGCCCAGCACCGGCGGAGTGGGTCTAGCGCAGGTCGAAGCGGTCCAAATTCATCACCTTGTCCCACGCGGTGATGAAGTCCCGCACGAACTTGTGCTGCCCGTCGGCCGCGCCATAGACCTCGGCCAGGGCGCGCAGCTCAGAGTTGGAGCCGAAGACCAGATCTGCCGCGGTCGCCGTCCACGTGAGCTCACCGCTCGCGCGGTCGCATCCCTCGTAGACGTTCTCGGCCGACTCCGAAACCTTCCACTCGTACTTCATGTCGAGCAGATTGACGAAAAAGCCGCTGGTCAGCGTCCCCGGCCGGTCGGTGAACACGCCATGCTTGGACCCTCCGACGTTGGCGCCCAGGGATCGCATGCCCCCGACGAGCACCGTCATCTCCGGCGGCGTCAGCGTCAACATGAAGGCCCGGTCCACCAACAGGTTTTCCGCCGGGAGTTTCTCGCCGGCCCGGTGGTAGTTACGGAACCCGTCGGCCCGCGGCTCGAGCACCGAGAACGACTCGGCGTCGGTCTGCTCCGCGGAGGCGTCGGTGCGGCCCGGCGCAAACGGCACCGTGACGTCGTGGCCGGCGTTCTTGGCCGCCTGCTCGACCGCCGCGCATCCGCCCAGAACGATCAGGTCGGCCAGCGAAACCTTCTTCCCGCTCGACTGAGACGTGTTGAAATCCTGCTGGACGCGCTCGAGCGCCTGCAGCACCCCGGCCAGCTGGGCCGGCTCGTTGACCTCCCAATCCTTTTGCGGCGCAAGGCGGATACGTGCCCCGTTGGCGCCACCGCGTTTGTCCGTGCCGCGGAAGCTGGCCGCCGAGGACCACGCGGTGAAAACCAGCTCCCGGATCGAAGGCCCCGAATCGAGGACCTTGGCCTTGAGCGCGGCGATGTCGTCGGTGTCGATCAGCGGGTGGTCGACGTCGGGGACCGGGTCCTGCCACAGCTGCGGCTCGGGGATGTACGGCCCCAGGTAGCGCGAGACCGGTCCCATGTCGCGGTGCAGCAGCTTGTACCACGCCTTGCCGAATTCCTCTTCCAGCTCTTCGGGATGGTCCAGCCAGCGCCGGGTGATCTTCTCGTAGACAGGGTCCACCCGCATCGACAGATCCGTGGTGAGCATCGTCGGGTTGCGTTTCAATGACGGGTCTTCGGGATCGGGGATGGTGCCCGCGCCGGCACCTTCCTTGGGCGTCCATTGCCAGCAGTCCGCCGGGCTCTTGGTCAGCTCCCATTCGTAGCCGTACAGGAGTTCCACGAAGGTGTTGTCCCACTTGGTCGGGGTGGGCGTCCACACGACTTCCAGGCCGCTGCCCATCGTGTCGCGGCCCATGCCCGAGCCGAACGAACTCTTCCACCCGATCCCCTGCTGCTCGATCGGACACCCCTCGGGTTCCGGTCCGACCAGGTCGGAGCGCCCGGCCCCGTGACACTTGCCGACGGTGTGACCACCGACGATCAATGCCGCGGTCTCCACGTCGTTCATCGCCATGCGCGCGAACGTCTCACGGATGTCCTTGGCCGCCGCCAGCGGATCCGGTTGTCCGTTGGGGCCCTCCGGGTTCACGTAGATGAGGCCCATCTGGGTGGCGCCGAACGGGTTGGCCAGTTCGCGGTCGCCGCTGTACCGCTCGTCTCCGAGCCAGGTCTCCTCCGATCCCCAGTAGACCTCGTCGGGCTCCCAGATGTCCTCGCGCCCGAACCCGAAGCCGAACGTTGTGAATCCCACGGCCTCATAGGCGCAGTTACCGGCGAAGACGATCAGGTCGGCCCAGGAGATTTTGCGTCCGTACTTCTGCTTGACCGGCCACAGCAACCGGCGCGCCCGGTCGAGAAGCACGTTGTCGGGCCAGCTGTTCAGCGGGGCGTAGCGCTGGGCGCCCTTGCCGCCGCCGCCGCGCCCATCGGCGATGCGATACGTGCCCGCGGCATGCCAGCTCATCCTGATGAAGAGCGGCCCGTAGTGGCCGTAGTCGGCCGGCCACCAGTCCTGAGAGTCTGTCATGACGGCGATGAGGTCTTTCTTGAGGGCCTCGACGTCGAGCGTCCTGAATGCCTCGGCGTAGTCGAAGTCCTTGCCCATGGGGTTGGACTGCGGCGAATTCCGGCGCAAGACACCCAGATCCGGCTGGTTCGGCCACCAGTCCTGGTTCCGCTGCGGTCGACGTGTATGCAGAGTCGGGGAGGGAATGGCTGGGTTTTCGCTTTCGGACACGTCGGCCCTTCCTCGGTGCGCACCGCTGCGTAGAGCGTGGCGGTGCCGGCGTGCAGGTTCGCATTCACCGCCGCCAGAACCGCGACCCGCGATCGGGTCGCCCGCAGGTCGGCCAGACGCAAGCGATGCGTGCGGTCCGACGTCGACGACACGCAGACAGAATGCTCTCGCTTGCCGGAATCGGTCAAGACTTGAGGTCGGTCCGATTCGCGGCGCGTAGCGTCAACTTTCTCCCCAGTTGTCCCAGAAGGTGAAGCTCTTCGCAGAAGTCCTTGTTGCAGAGCGGAATTCGGTGCCGACCGTGTAGGCCACGGGGAACAGCGCAGCCTGCGTGACCGCGGCCGGGATGCCCAGCAGTTCGGCGATTCGTCGTTCCTGCGCCAGATGCATCGTCGTCCACACAGATCCCAGTCCGCATGACCGTAGCGCGAGCAGGAAGCTCCAGCCGGCCGGCATGATCGACGCCCACGCCGAGGCGGCCGTCAGCAGGTCGCTGCCGTCGAAGCGCCGCTGCAGGCACGGGATGACGTGCACGGGAACCTGCGCCAGAATCTCGGTCAGGCCCAGCGCACTGCGGTAGGCCCGCCGCGTCTGCGGGTCGGGCGCGGTCGCGACGGCCTGCGCGAGGTACTCGGAGCTGATGCCGCGGTATGTCTCGGCGATCGCGGCGCGCTTGTCGGCATCGGTGATCGCCAGCCAATGCCAGTCCTGCGCGTTGCTTGCCGTGGGCGTCTGCATCGCCAGGCGCACGCATTCGAGGATCACGTCCCGAGCGACGGGCCGACTGAGGTCGAGGCGTTTGCGCACCGCGCGCGTGGTGGTCAGCACTTTGTCGACCGAAGCGATGTCCATGGCATCCTTCCCGCCGGGCGGTGGGCGAAGTTCTGCCCGGCGCAGACCGCTACCAGGGCGAGCAAACCAGATGGCCGGCCCGGCTGTCTAGGTTTCGGCGTGCCTCACCTACTTTGAGCGCGTGGCCGGTGGTGGTGCCTCAGCTATTTTGAGCGCGTAGCGCGGAAGGCTTGCCCGATATGGAGGGCAAG
>NZ_JBMIOP010000273.1:0-1532 GCF_049197365.1 Mycobacterium sp. THU-M104 | reverse complement strand
ACCTTGGTCGCAAGTCGGGAATCTACCCCCACTTGGGCGGTGGCAGGAACGACCGGAACCGACTTGCCTCCCGGCACCCGGCGGTGCGTTTCTACAGGTCACAGGTGGTCTGCACGGATGGCCATCGAACACCGAACCGCGCGCAGGTCGTTCAGCGTCGCGGTTGACGTGTCGCGCGTTATCAATCTCGACGAGGATCGCGGCCTGGGGACTGCGCGAGTCCGACGACAACCCGCTCCTGGCGCTGACTCGCGGCCGGTATCGTTTGCCCTAGAGACGTACGTACAGGTACCGTACACTACAGCTGATCAGTTAAGGAGATGTTGTCGTGGCAGTCAAAGCGAAGCGCTTCGAACTTCGCGCGGAGGAGGCAACCCTGGACCGCATCCAGCTAGCCGCCAACGTCGTGCATGAGCAGACCTCGGAGTTCGTCCGGAAAGCCGCGATCCAACGTGCCGAGGACATCCTGCGCCAAGAGCTGTTAACGGTGATGGAGCCCGAACAGTTCGACAAGCTGATGTCCTCGCTCGATGCTGCCGACGCTGCACCACGACTTGCGGCAGCCGCACGCAAGCCTGCGGCGTTCAAACGGCGTTGAGCAATGTTCGAGTCCGCGCGGCTCGACGACGCGCACACGCTGGAAGGGTTCGACTGCGGCAATGAGTCACTGAATAGCTGGCTGATCGAACAGGCTCGCCGCGCGGACAGCAGCAGAGTAGCGCACGTTTACGTATGGACCCCGCACGGAGAGCCGAAGGTCTGCGCCTATTTCGCCATCTGCCCCACCGAAATCGTGCGGAAAGACGACGGCGTGTCGGGGTCGATGGCTGGGGGCTATACCCGCATACCCGGATATTTGATTGCCCGTCTGGCCATCGATGCAGCGCTGCATGGCCAAGGGTACGGCGAGCAGCTACTCCTAGACGCACTGGGGAAAGCCGTTGCCGCGTCGGAGATCGGCGGAGGGCGGCTTGTCGTCGTTGATGCGATAGATGACCAAGCTCAGTCGTTTTACGAGCACTACCACTTCGTTCCCGTCCGGCACCGCGAGCGCCGCCTCGTGATGAAGGTGTCCACAGCGGCCAAGGCGCTCGGCGAGCGCTGGCACGACTCGACAGCAGACTGAACGGCGGGTTTCGCAAGTGGCGTGAAGCCCGCCAGGCCCTTGCACAACGATGTCGACACGTTGGCGGTACGCACAATGCCAGCTGTAGCTGCGTCGGGCTTCCGAGGCGTCGATCGGCGTTGCCGCCCGCCCGTGCATTGGGCCGACTTATGCGGATCACCTCAGATGTCTCAAATAACACCCCTGACTCGATCATTGCTCCTACCAGCAAGTTTCGCCAGCGACCAACGCCGAAATGACCGAACGACATGAGGTTACTCGCAAGTCGGTGATCTACCCCCTTTGCGGTCGAGCCGTGTCAGAGGCTCGGCAGCGGTTTCTAATTTGCCGTGATCTTCGGTGTTGGAGTCGACCGTGTCGAGGGGCGCGCACCGTGTGTCAATGTTGACCGGTGACCGCTCAGGCG
>NZ_JBMIOP010000267.1:0-7098 GCF_049197365.1 Mycobacterium sp. THU-M104 | reverse complement strand
GACTGCGTTCAGCGCTACCTTTTTCGCCCGACGTCGCCGCCACCGCAGTCTCGGCACCTCAGCGAACAGGCCCGACGAATCAACGGGCACGACTACTAGCGGGGGCGGGCCGGGTCGATCGGCACCGCTGCGATGGTGCGGTCGATCACGTCGGAGATCTCCTGGATGGGTGTCGGCCCCGAGTCCGGCGGCAGCGTCAGCGCCACGTATACCGGCCGGTCCACCGCGTACCAGGTGAAGGCCGCCGCGTCGGTCCGTGCGGGACCGGCGGATTGCGCCCCGTCGGCCGTCTCGAACCACTGCACGCGGTCGACGACCTGGATCGGCGACCCCACCACGAAGCCGGCAGGCCGGTCCAGACCGCAGCGCAGCACGACGGGTTCGCCCCGGGTATCGGCGCGCCACGCGGCCGCGCCAACCGGCGCCGGCTGCGCCAGTGGTGCACGGCGGTAGGCGCCCAGCTGTTGCGGTAGCGCGTTGTCCAGCGCCCGGCACGCGGGATCCTCGGCATGGGGCGCGGGCACCGCCGGAAGGGCGACCGGTCGCGGCGGACCCGCCCGGTTCGCCGCGATGACCAGCACCACCCCGATCGCTGCGACGGCCAGCGCTACCGCGGCGACGATCACCGCGCGCGGCGGTCCCGAGTCGCCGGGACCGTCGCCGGGATCGCTGGCCGGGTCGGTCGTCAACGCCCCCGTGCCTCCTTCTCGTACACTGGCGCGGTCCGCTCGCGCGGGCAGGTAACGAACGTACCGCAGGTCGCAGGAGGTGCTGTGCGCGACGACACGTCCGGCACCGCCCCGAACCTGCGGCAGCTCGGCGAGTTCGCCGTGATCGACCGGTTGGTGCGGGGTCGCCGGCAGCCCGGCGCGGTGCTGCTCGGGCCGGGCGACGATGCAGCGATGGTGTCCGCCGGCGACGGCCGGGTGCTGGCGTCCACCGACATGCTGGTGCAGGACCGGCACTTCCGGCTGGACTGGTCGACACCCCACGACGTCGGACGCAAGGCGATCGCCCAGAACGCCGCCGACGTCGAGGCGATGGGCGCGCGGGCGACGGCGTTTCTCGTCGGTTTCGGGGCGCCCGGCGACACCGCGGCGGCGGACGCCGACGCGCTGGTCGACGGCATGTGGGAGGAGGCGGCACGCGTCGGCGCCGGCATCGTCGGCGGTGACCTGGTCAGCTGCCCGCAATGGGTGCTGTCGGTGACGGCGCTGGGCGACCTGGGTGGCCGCCCGCCGGTGCTGCGCTCCGGCGCGAAACCCGGTTCGGTGCTGGCCGTCGCGGGCGAACTCGGTTGGTCGGCGGCCGGATATGCATTGTGGCACAACGGGGTCAGTGGATTCGAAGACCTCCGCCGCCGGCATCTGGTGCCCCGGCCGCCGTACGGCGCGGGCGCCGCGGCCGCGGCCGCGGGCGCGGGCGCGATGATCGACGTCTCCGACGGCCTGGTCGCCGACCTGCGGCACGTCGCCGAGGCGTCCGGGGTGGGTATCGACGTGTCCATCGCGGCGCTCGCCGCCGACCACGACCCGCTGACTGCGGCCGCCGCCGCCGTGGGCGCCGACGCGTGGTCGTGGGTGCTCGGCGGCGGCGAAGACCACGCGCTGGCGGCCTGCTTCGCCGGCCCGGCGCCGCCCGGGTGGCGCGTCATCGGGCGGGTGCTCGACGGCCCGCCCCGGGTGTTCGTCGACGGCGCGCCGTGGGGCGGGTACGCGGGCTGGCAGTCGTTCCAGGAATAGCCGGGCGCCGTGAGTAGGGTGACGCGGTGACCGTCTACGCGTTGACGAAGGGGCTGCAGTGACCGCCCGGCCGTTGCGCGAACTCGTCGAGCCGGGCTGGGCGCGGGCCCTGGCGCCGGTGGCCGATCAGGTGGCCGCCATGGGGCAGTTTCTGCGGGCCGAGGTCGCCGCGGGCCGTCGCTATCTTCCGGCGGGGCCGAACGTGTTGCGCGCCTTCACTTTTCCCTTCGAATCCGTGCGGGTTCTCATCGTCGGGCAGGACCCGTATCCGACCCCCGGGCATGCGGTGGGCCTGAGCTTCTCGGTCGCCCCGGAGGTGCGCCCGCTGCCCCGCAGCCTGGCCAACATCTTCGACGAGTACACCGCGGACCTGGGGCATCCGCAGCCGTCGTGCGGCGATCTGACGCCGTGGGCGCAGCGTGGGGTGCTGCTGCTCAACAGGGTGCTGACGGTGCGCCCCAGCAACCCGGCGTCGCATCGGGGCAAGGGCTGGGAGGCGGTGACGGAGCGCGCGATTCGTGCCCTGGCCGAACGCCCGCAGCCGCTGGTGGCGATCTTGTGGGGCCGCGACGCGTCGACGCTCACCCCGACGTTGGCCGCCGGCGACTGCATGGTCATCGAATCGCCGCACCCCTCGCCGCTGTCGGCGTCCCGCGGGTTCTTCGGCTCGCGGCCCTTCAGCCGCGCCAACGACCTGCTGACGAAGCGGGGCGCCGATCCGATCGACTGGCGGTTGCCCTGAACGGGACGGGTGCCGCCCGCGACCGGGGTCAGAGCCGCGTCAGCCCCGGACGACCTTGCCGGCCTTGATGCAGGACGCGCACGCGTTGACCCGTTGCTTGTTACCGCCGGGACGGGTGACGACGTGCACGGTCTGCACGTTGGGATCCCACCGGCGGCTGGTGCGGCGGTGAGAGTGCGACACCGACTTGCCGAAGCCGGGGCCCTTCCCGCAGATATCGCACACAGCGGCCATGTCGAAGCTCCTCAAATCATCGGGGGTCTGGCAATCCGGCCGGGATGGTGGCGCCGAGGTGTCCCTGCAAAGATGTCCCCTGCAAAACCGGGTCCGCCCAGGATACCGACTGTGGTGGGTAACCACCAAAACGATCGGCGGCCGTCGGCTCTTTTACGTCCCGTGCTGTCGGCGCCGGTGGCTAGGCTGAGTGGGCCGGTCTGCAAGCTTCGCCGGCGCGCCCCGGAG
Source organism: Mycobacterium sp. THU-M104 (assembly GCF_049197365.1). Taxonomy (NCBI): domain Bacteria; kingdom Bacillati; phylum Actinomycetota; class Actinomycetes; order Mycobacteriales; family Mycobacteriaceae; genus Mycobacterium; species Mycobacterium sp. THU-M104. The sequence continues at coordinate 4,152 of NZ_JBMIOP010000267.1, read as the reverse complement.
ACCGGCGCGGAGGAGGTGGGTCGCGTGAGCATGGCGCAGGGCACGCTGGAGGGCAGGCCGGAGCGTGCCCTGGACGCGTCGGCCCTGCGGGACTGGGCGCACACCGCTGTCAGCGACCTGATCGTCCACATCGACGAGATCAACCGGCTCAACGTCTACCCGGTCGCTGATTCCGACACCGGCGCGAACATGCTGTTCACGATGCGTTCCGCGCTCGCGGAGGCCAACGTGGCGGCGGGCGCTTCGGGGTGCGTCGCCCGGGTCGCGGCCGCCTTGTCCGTCGGTGCGTTGCACGGTGCCCGCGGCAATTCCGGGGTGATCCTGTCGCAGATCCTGCGTGGTATCGCCGACGTCGCCGCGGCCCGCGCCGCGGACGCCGGCGGTGAGCTGGCCGCGTTGGACGCCGCCGTCCTCGGGGCGGCGATGCACCGCGCCGTCGACCTGGTCATCGTCTCGATGGGCGGTCAGGAGGTGCCGGGGACCATCGTCTCGGTGTTGCGGGCCGCCGCCGACGCCGTCGCGGGGTGCGCTGCCGAAGGGCTGTCCACCGCGCTGGCCGCAGCGGGGGACGCGGCGGTGGTCGCGCTGGAGAAGACGACCGAGCAACTCGAGGTGCTCGCCGACGCCGGTGCTGTCGACGCGGGGGGGCGGGGGCTGCTGGTCCTACTGGACGCGCTGCGGTCGACGGTCACCGGGCAGGCTTGCGCCCGCGAGGTGTACGAGCTGTCGCCGCGCGCGCCGCAACCCGACGCTGCAGCCCAGCGGCCGTCGCCGCAGTTCGAGGTGATGTACCGGTTGGACGGTTGCCCGGCCGCCGCCGTGCAGGTGCTGCGGGACCGGCTGGGGGAACTGGGTGATTCCGTGGCAATCGCGGCCGCGGGGAGCGGGGAGGGCTATTCGGTGCACGTGCACACCGACGACGCGGGCGCCGCGATCGAGGCGGGGCTGGCCGCCGGACGGCCCAGCCGGATCGTGGTGTCGGCCCTGAGCTCGGGTGTCGCGGGTTTGCCGGCCGGCAGCTGGACGCGGGAACGGGCGGTCCTGGCCGTCGTCGACGGGGACGGTGCCGCCGAACTGTTCGCCGGTGAGGGCGCCTGTGTGCTGCGCCCGGGCCCCGACGAGCACGAAATGTCCGGCCGCATCAGCGCTCACCAGCTGATTCGGGCCGTGGTGGACACCGGCGCCGCACAGGTGATGGTGCTGCCCAACGGGTTTGTGGCCGTCGAGGAACTGGTGGCCGGCTGCACCGCGGCCATCGGCTGGGGTATCGACGTGGTCCCGATACCGACCGGGTCGATGGTGCAGGGGCTGGCGGCGCTGGCCGTGCACGAAACCGGCAGGCAGGCCGTCGACGACGGTTTCACGATGGCCCGCGCGGCCGGCTCGGCCCGGCATGGCTCGGTGCGCATCGCGACCCAGAGCGCGCTGACCTGGGCCGGTCGCTGCACACCGGGTGACGGCCTGGGCATCGCGGGCGACGAGGTGCTGATCGTGGCCGCCGACCCGACGGCTGCCGCAATCGGCCTGCTCGACCTGCTGCTGGCCTCGGGCGGCGACCTGGTGACGGTGCTGGTGGGCGCCGGCATCGCGGTGGCCGGCGAGGATTCCGCGGGTATCGGCGACGTGCTGCAGCGACACGTGCACGACCACCACCCGGGCACCGAACTGCTGACCTACCGCACGGGTCATCGCGGTGACGTGCTGCTGATCGGAGTCGAGTAGCCGTGGCGTCCCTCGGCGACCGGCTCACCTTCGTCCTCGGCGCCAAGGCTGCCGATCCACTCGAGGAGGCCTTCGGCATCCGCACCGTCGACGACCTGCTGCGCCACTACCCGCGCAGCTACGCCGAGGGCGCGACCCGCTGGGGCGCGGACGAGGACGGTCCGGGGCGCCCGGAAGCCGGTGAGCACATCACGATCGTCGACACGATCACCGAGACCACGTCGTTCCCGATGCGGACGAACCGCAGCAAGACATGTCACCGCATCACCCTGGGCTCGGGCCGCAACGCCGTGACCGCGACGTTCTTCAACGCGAACTACATCAAGAAGGACTTGGTCAAGGGCACCAGGGTGATGCTCTCCGGGGAGGTCGGGTTCTACAAGAACGTCATGCAGCTCACGCACCCGGCCTTTCTCCTGCTCGACTCGCCGGACGGCAAGAACCGCGGCACCAGCTCGCTGAAGAACATCGCCATCGCCTCGCAGGCCACCGCCGGCGAGCTGCAGATGTCGGCATTCGAGCGGGCCTTCTTCCCGATCTATCCGGCAACCACCAAGGTGCAGAGCTGGGACATCTTCCGGTGCGTGCGTCAGGTGCTCGACGTCCTGGACCCCGTCGAGGATCCGCTGCCCGCGGCGTTGCTGGCCGAATACGGCCTGGTCTCGCAGGATCGGGCGTTGCGCGACATCCATCTGGCCGAGAGCGAGCCGGAGCGCCGGCGGGCCCGCGAACGTCTGACCTTCGACGAAGCCGTCGGCCTGCAGTGGGGATTGCTCGGCCGCCGGCACAGTGAGCTGTCGGAATCGGGGCCCCCGGCGCCGGTGGGCGAGGGCGGCCTGATGGCCGAACTGCTGCGGCGGTTGCCGTTCGAGCTGACGGCGGGCCAGCGAGAGGTGCTCGAGGTGATCTCGCGTGAGCTGGCGGCGACCCGGCCGATGAATCGGCTGCTGCAGGGTGAGGTCGGCTCGGGCAAGACGATTGTCGCCGTGCTGGCGATGCTGCAGATGGTCGACGCCGGGTACCAGTGCGCGCTACTTGCGCCGACGGAAGTCCTTGCCGCCCAACATCTCCGATCGATCCGCGACGTCCTGGGTCCGTTGGGCATGGCGGGCCAGCTGGGTGGGCTGGACAGCGACGACGCGATGGCCACCCGGGTGGCGCTGCTGAGCGGATCGATGACGGCCGCCCAGAAGAAGCACGTCCGCGCCGAGGTCGCCTCCGGCCAGGCCGGGATCGTCATCGGCACCCACGCACTGCTCCAGGATGCGGTGGAGTTCCACAAGCTGGGCATGGTGGTGGTCGACGAGCAGCACCGGTTCGGCGTCGAACAGCGAGACCAGTTGCGCGCCAAGGCCCCTCCCGGCATCACGCCGCACCTGCTGGTGATGACGGCCACGCCGATCCCGCGCACCGTCGCGCTCACCGTCTACGGCGACCTGGAAACCTCGACGCTGCGCGAACTTCCGCGCGGACGCCAGCCGATCACCACCAACGCGATCTTCGTCAAGGACAAGCCCGCGTGGCTCGAGCGCGCGTGGCAGCGCATCGGCGAGGAGGTCGCCGCGGGACGCCAGGCCTACGTGGTGGCGCCGCGCATCGACGAGAACGACCGCACCGAGGAGCAGGACGTCCGGCCGTCGGCGACCACCGAGGGGCTGTTCGCGCGGTTGCGGTCGCATGAGCTGGCCCACCTACGGCTGGGCTTGATGCACGGACGGCTGCCGGCGGACGAGAAGGACGCCGTGATGGCAGCCTTCCGCGCGCGTGAGATCGACGTCCTCGTGTGCACCACCGTCATCGAGGTCGGCGTGGACGTGCCCAACGCCACCGTGATGCTGGTGATGGACGCCGACCGGTTCGGGATCAGCCAGCTTCACCAGTTGCGGGGGCGCATCGGCCGCGGCGGGTACCCCGGTCTGTGCCTGCTGGCCAGCTGGGTGGCTCCGGGATCGCGGGCCGGCCAACGGCTCACCGCTGTCGCGGGCACCTCGGACGGATTCGTCCTCGCCGACCTTGACCTCAAAGAACGCCGAGAAGGAGATGTGTTGGGCCGCAACCAGTCCGGTCGCTCGATCAACCTGCGCCTGCTGTCCCTGGCCGAGCACCGCGAGGTCATCGAGGCGGCGCGGGAGTTCTGCGCCCGGGCCTACGAGCAGAACCCCGCGGACGCCGGCCTGGAGTTGCTGGCGGCCACGTTCACCAACAGCGACCGCATCGAATACCTCGACAAGTCATGAACCGGGACAAGTCATGAGCCGGGACAAGTCATGAGCCGGGACAAGTCATGAACCGGGACAAGTCATGAACCGGAAATCGCTGTTGTGGTTGTCGGCGGCCGCGGCGCTCGCGCTGGTCGTCGCCTATCAGACGCTGGGCTCCAAGGCGGCCGAGCGCGCCGAGGTGGCCGCGCGCGCCGACGTGCCCACGGTG
>NZ_JBMIOP010000266.1:0-15449 GCF_049197365.1 Mycobacterium sp. THU-M104 | reverse complement strand
CCGGTCGAATACGAGGCGGCCCACTACGCTGAACGTGCAACCGCAGAGACGGAGGCACACCAGTAACCAAGTGTGCACGAAACTCGGGGCGGTTCATACTGCCACCAGCACCAGAGTTGTTGAAGCCTACGTTACTGCCACCAGCACCAGAGTTGTTGAAGCCTACGTTAAAGCCGCCGGTACCCGAGTTGTTGAAACCCACGTTACTGCCACCAGCACCAGAGTTGTTGAAGCCTATGTTAAAGCCGCCGGTACCCGTGTTATTGAAACCGACGTCGTTGTTGGCATTTAAGAATCCTGTGTCAAAGAAACCTGTCGAATTCGCGTTCATATAGCCAGAACTGTAGCTTCCCGTGTTGCCAAAGCCTGCATTGTAGTGACCTGTGTTGTCCCAACCCGACTCGTAGCTTCCTGTGTTCCCGAAACCCGAGACCGTACCGTGCTGACTGACCACACTGCCGATGCCGGTGTTCACGCTGCCGGAGTTCCATATGCCGGTGTTGATGTTTCCTGAGTTCCCGATCCCGGTGTTGAGAGTGCCTGAGTTAAAGAAACCCACATTGCCGGTGTATTCTCCAGCGCCCGGGCCGGAGGGGGTCAGCAAGTCCGTGCCGCCGGAGTTAAAGGCACCCACGTTCTCCACACCCGAGTTGAAGAAGCCCATATTGACATTACCGGAGTTACCCACGCCGATATTAGTAGAGCCGGCGTTATCGAATCCCAGGTCATGTGGCCCCGTGTTCAGCAACCCAACACTGTTACCGCCTGCGTTGAACATACCCATGTCGCTTTTTCCGGGGTTGAACATGCCCGAATTCGCAGAGCCCGCGTTGAATATGCCCGAATTCGATGAGCCCGCGTTGAACCACCCATTGTTGTAACTACCCGCGTTGAACAAACCCAAGTTGTCTGTGCCGGAGTTGAACACACCCATGTCTTCTGTGCCGGAGTTGAACATGCCCGAGTTCGTCCCGCCCGAGTTGAACAGGCCCGTGTTTACGCCGCCGCCGAACGCGGAGTTCCCCGAGTTGAAGAAGCCGGTGTTGCCGGTGCCGGAGTTGAACAGACCTGTGTTGCCGGAGCCGGAATTCCAGCCGCCGAAACCCATCTGGTTGTTACCGGTGAGCCCGATACCGATGTCGTGGTTTCCCGTATTGGCTAGACCGATGTTGTAGTCACCAGTGTTGGACAGACCCCAGTTGAAGCTCCCGGAGTTCCCAAGGCCGACGTTTCCGCTGCCTAAGTTCAGCCCGCCGATGCCGATCTGATTGCTACCGGTCAGCCCGATACCAATGTCGTGGCTGCCAAGGTTGCCGAACCCGAAGTCGTGGCTTCCAACGTTGCCGTACCCGATGTTGAAGCTGCCGAGGTTGCCCAAGCCGACGTTGTTGTTCCCGCTATTGGCGAATCCGATGTCGAAGTTTCCGAGGTTGCCGCTGCCCAGATTGGAGTTACCCAGGTTGCCGTTGCCAACGTTGCCCGACGAGGGGGTGGGCAGATGGGTGATGTCGTTGAGTGTGCTTCCGTTGCCGAAGCCCAAGTTCATGTTCCCGAAGTTGCCCAAGCCCCAGTTCCCGCTGCCGCGATTACCCAAGCCCAGGTTGAGATTACCGTAGTTGCCCCCACCGAAGTTGAAGCTGCCGAGGTTGCCAGAACCCAGGTTGAAGTTACCGGTGTTGCCCCCACCGACGTTGAAGCTGCCAAGGTCGCCTAGGCCCAGGTTGACGTGAACGTCTTGCGCTAACGCCTGCAACGGCGAGGCATTGGCGATCTCCGCAGCCGCGTACGTGAATGCCCCGACGTTCAACGCCTGCACGAACTGCCCGTGAAACGCTGCGGCCCGCGCGCCCAGCGCCTCAAACTCCCGACCGTAGTTACCGAACACCGCCGAGACCGCCACGGATATCTCATCTTGGGCCGCGTTGAGGATCTGCGTGGTCGAACCCGCCGCAGCCGCGTGTGCTTCCTGGATCACCTATCCAATGTTTGTGAGGTTGGCGGACGCTGCGGCCAGAGCATCAGGAGAAGCGACGACAAAAGACATTTCCGGCTCCCATCATGGTGGGCAATACAGGAGTTCTCAATCAAAAATCAAACAGTAACGTACGCTACATTGGCGGCTCAGCACCCTTTCTGTCAATCTGGGTTGAAGCACCCGCTCTCCGGAAATCATTGACCCGAGCACGGGGATAAAGACAAAGAGAGCCCCCGAGATGGCGAGCAAGCTGGAGATCCTGGCCGCCTACGACGCAGTACCCGGCGGCGAGAAAGGTGCGATGCTGCGCCGCGATTGCCCGAATTCAGGCACATCACCGAGTGGCGCAAAGTGCCGTCGACAGGCCACCCAACCGGCTAACGCCAAACCCGAACTCGTGGCCAAGGCCCTAAATGAGTTGTGGTCATCGAGATATAAAAATTGCACGGCCCGTCATCGGGCGCTCGCAGCTTACTCCCGCACGCGCGTGCAACGGTGCAGCAGCCACGCCGGCGGGATCGTCAGCGCCAGGGTCGCGACGAACAGATACAGCATCGAGCCGGTGTAGACATGGGCGCGCACGATGTAGACCATCGCGAATTCCATCGTGATCAGGTGGATCAGGAAGATCTCGTAGGAGATCTCCCCCAGCCACACCATCGGCCGGGTCGCCAGCAGCCCGCAGTACCAGCCCCGGTCACCCAGGGCCAGCGGCGCCACCGCCAGCGTGGCGATGACCGCGTAGAACACCGTCTTGACCACGGCTTCGCGCAGCGACGCCGGCGACGTCGTCGGCGCGCCCGCGATGGGGGTGGAGACGATGAAGTAGCTGACGATCGCCAAAGGTATGGCCACGAAGGCGTAGCCGCGCACGCCCATCCCCTGCAGTACCGCCAGCGCCATGCCCCCCAGGAACCAGGCCAGATACGTCGGCAGCCACAGCCGGGCGCCGTCGGGAAACGCTTTGTCGGTGTGCACCAGGACCAGCCACGCCGGGCTGCACAACGCCAGCCCCGCCAGGGCGCCCAGCATCAGCCGCGGCCGCCACCGTCGGCGGCAGACCAGCACCAGCAGCGCATAGGCCAGCAGCGGCAGCACGACGTAGAAGGACGCTTCCACCGCCAGGCTCCACATCTGCGTCAGCCCCTGGTGCAGATACTTGCCCAGGTAGCCGTCGCAGTAGATCTGCGTCAGGGTCAGGTTGCGCGCCAGCCCCAGCCAGCTGTGCCCCGGGTTGGGTCCGGCCGCCCGGAAGTGATAGAGCACATAGGCGAACACCACGGTGATCACGTAGGCGGGCATGATCCGCCTGACTCGATGCCGCCCATAGCGGCTCAGCGAGGGCGGCGGACCGCCGGTGGCGGCCGCTTTCACCCACGGGCGAAACAGCAGAAAGCCCGAGAGCACGAAGAAGATCGGGACGCCGATCTCCAGCCGGGCGCCGACCAGGCCCCAATAGCCGTGGGTGTACTTGCCGGTGGTATAGGCCGCGTGGGTGCCGACAACCAGGAGAGCCGCGAGGGCACGGATGCCGGTCAGCGAGGCGACCCGGTCGACGTGCGAGACCTGTTCCAGGCCGCCCTGTTCGACCTCCTCGGACAGGGTCATCGGGGGTTTTTCCTGCGGGGTTTGCCGCCGTCGTGGCGGGTCCTCGCGGGGGGCCTCCCCGACGACCGCTCCGGTTGCAGGTCGATGAGCACACCCGAGATGCGGGTGTGCTCAAGCCTTTTCAAGGTCGCTTTGGGAAGCTTGGCCGGTAGTTCCACCAGCGAGAAGTCCGGTCCGATCGAGATGTGGCCGAAATCGCTGCGATGCAGACCGCCCTCGTTGGCGATGGCGCCCACGATCGCGCCGGGGCCGATCTTGTGCCGCTTGCCCACGGCGATCCGGTACGTGGTGAAGGCCCGCATGTGCCGGGGCTTCTCGGCATGCTCGCGGCGCTCGCGGCGCTGCTCAGGCGGGGGTTCGGGCGCCATCAAAAACGCCTCGCCGTCGCGGGACTGCAGCGCCAGCGCCGCCGCGATGTCGGCCATCGGCACGTCGTGCTCGCGTTCGTAGTCCTCGACGAGCCGGCGGAACAACTCGAGGCCGGGGGCGCCGAGCGCGTCGGTGATGGAGTCGGCGAACTTCACCACCCGCTGCGCGTTGACGTCCTCGACACTGGGCAGCTCGGCTTCGGTGAGCGTCTGGCGCGTGGCCTTCTCGATGGCTTTGAGCAGGTGACGCTCGCGCGGCGACACGAACAGCAGCGCGGTTCCGCTGCGCCCGGCCCGCCCGGTGCGCCCGATGCGGTGCACGTAGGACTCGGTGTCATGCGGGATGTCGTAGTTCAGCACGTGGGAGATGCGCTCGACGTCCAGGCCTCGGGCTGCGACGTCGGTGGCCACCAGGATGTCGATGTTCCCGGCTTTGAGCGCGGCAATGGTCCGCTCACGTTGAGCCTGGGGAATATCGCCGTTGATGGCGGCCGCGGAAAACCCACGCGCCCTAAGCTTTTCGGCGACCTCCTCGGTGGCCTGCTTGGTGCGCACGAAGACGATCATCGCCTCGAACGGCTCGACCTCCAGGACGCGGGTCAGCGCGTCCATCTTGCGCGGGCCGGCCACCTGGATGTAGCGCTGCGAGATGTTCTCGGCGGTAGCCGTTTTCGCCTTGGAGGTGACCTCGAACGGGTCGTGCAGGTATTTGGTGGTGATCTTGCGGATCGCGGGCGGCATGGTCGCCGAGAAGAGGGCCACCTGCTTGTATTCCGGAGTTTCGGACAGGATGCGCTCGACATCTTCGGCGAAACCCATGGTGAGCATCTCGTCGGCCTCGTCGAGCACCAGGTAGTCGACGCACGAGAGATCGAGCGTCCCGCGCTCCAGGTGGTCGATGACCCGGCCGGGGGTACCGACCACCACCTGCGCGCCGCGACGCAGCCCGGCCAACTGCACGGTGTAGGACGAACCGCCGTAGATCGGCAGCACGTTCACCTCGGGCAGGTGCGCCCCGTAGCGGCTGAACGCCTCGGCGACCTGCAGAGCAAGCTCCCGGGTGGGCGCCAGCACCAGCGCCTGGGTCGCTTTGCTGCTCACGTCGATCCTGGATAGGATCGGCATCGCAAACGCCGCCGTCTTGCCGGTGCCGGTCTGGGCCAGGCCCACCACGTCGGAGCCCGCCAGCAGCGCCGGGATCGTGGCAGCCTGGATGGCCGTCGGGGACTCGTAGCCGACGTCGGCGGCCGCCCGCACCACCGCGGGATGAATCTGCAGCTCGGCGAACGTGGTGGGGGCAGCCTCGGGTGGGCTGTCGGGGAGGGTCATTGTCCATGCAGCTTAGTGGCCGGACCGGCCCCGGTCATGCCCGGAGCGGCGGGGCCGGCGGCGACCGGTGACTGCGACCACACCCGCGGCAGGGTATGGCATGCCTGCCGCACCCGCGTGCCCGATGACGGTACGGTGCGTCGATGTGGGACTGCTATCCAGCCGCGCGCTGACAGGCTTGACCGCCGCCGCCGTTGCCGTGGCGATGACGGGCTGCGGTTCGGGGGATTCCACGGTCGCAAAAACACCGCAACGCCGATCGACCACCGCGACCGCGTCGATCACGGCCCCGATCTCGCCCCCAACCGCGCAGGCCACCGCGCCGGGCACCAGCGCGGCCCCGGCCGACCCCTGCGCGGTCAACCTCGCCTCCCCCGCCATCGCCAAGACAGTCTCGGAACTGCCCCGCGACCCGCGCAGCGCGCAGCCCTGGAACCCCGAACCGCTGGCCGGCAACTACAACGAGTGCGCCCAGCTGTCGGCGGTGATCCTGCAGGCCAACACAAACACCGACCGTCCCGCCACCCGGGCGGTGCTGTTCCACCTCGGCCAGTTCATCCCGCAGGGCGTGCCCGACACGTACGGCTTCAACGGCATCGACGCGTCGCAGACCACCGGCGATACGGTGGCGCTGACGTATCCGAGCGGCATCAACGGTCTTGCGACCGACGTACGTTTCCACTGGAACGGCAATGGAGTGGAGCTGATCGGCAACGCTCCCGGCCGCTGACCGAGCCGGCAGCGGGCAACGACCGGGACCCGGGGCGGCCGGGGATCACCAGCGCGGCCGGGACCAGCCGGCGCCCGGGCGGGCGTCAACCACTCACCTGCAACGGAAGCGAGATCGCTCCAGAGCCGCCCGTCACCACCAACACCCAACGGCCATCGATCGGCAGAGGCACCTCGACGTCGAAATAGGCGAATCCGATTTCGCCTCCGGCTGCGGCATCCGGCAGCTCGTAGGCGATGGTCAGCGGCTCGACACCCGCTGGGGGCCTGATCTCCACTTCGATTTGCCGGACGGGGCTATCGGTTTCGGTCTGCGTGAGCACCACAAGCGCAAACCGGGCCAATCGGTCAGGCCCGACCACGAATCCAGAGAGCACACCGCCCGACACGCTGAGTTTGTTGTCCACCACCGAAGCCGCTTCGGCGAGAAAAGCACCGGTGATCACATGCCGAAGTTACCGTGCTTTCGGCCGTTGGCGGCGGTCGAGGGGCACAACGGCAAGCCGCGCGGCCGGTCGACGCCGGCCGGGTCTAGCCGCCGGAGCAGTGCCGCCCGTGTCCGGTCGCGCCGCCGTCGGGATCCGGACGATAGTGCCGCCCCTTCGGACCGCCCCCGGTCTCGCGCGAGACCGCGCCGGTTGCCCGCGTCGCAACCCGGGCAGCCGGTCGCGGGCCCTGCTCGGTGTCCAGGTCAAAGCCGTTGTTCCCCACTCCATCCGGCGCGACTGAGGCCGGACTGGCAGAACCGGTCGACTCCTGCGGCGCCCCGGTGGCGCGCTCCCGGCCGGTGCGGACACCGCCGGCCCCGGCGCCGGCGCCTGGGCGAAGTATCACCTCGACGTAGTCGTCGTCGTCGTAGTCGTAGTCGTAGTCGTAGTCGTAGTCGTCGTAGTCGTAGCCGTAGTCGTCGGCCGCAGGTGGAGCCGGGTCGGCCGCCTTGCCTCCGCGCTGCATCACCGAGGGCGCGAACCCGACCAGGAACAGCGCCGCGACGATCCCGAACAACGCGACGAACGCCGGCAGCAGCATCGACTGCGCCATCGCAGCCGCGAACGGGTCACGCAGGAACGCGGGGAGTCGTAACGCCGCGGTGCGCTGCGGAATCCCCACATGCGGCGGCATCTCGGCGCCGATCCGCGACGTCATGAACGCGGCCATGCCGGCGCTGCCCAGCACCGCGCCGATCTGACGGACCGCGTTGTAGACCCCGGAGCCCGCACCGGCCAGGCGCGGCGGTAGGTTTCGCGTCGCGGTGGCGGTCAGCGGCGACCACACGAACGCGTTACCCACGCCCAACACCACAAACGGCAACACCAGCCGCCAGATCGGCGTCTCCGGGCGCATCTCGAACGACAGCCAGGTCAGCGCGATCGCGAACATCGAAAAGCCGAAACCGAGCAGCGGCCGAGGGTGGTATCGGTCGACGAGCCTGCCCACGAACGGCGCGAGCACGCCTGCCGCGACCGCCATCGGGGCGATCAGCAAAGCCGAGCGGGCCGGCGACAGCCCGCAGACCGTCTGGGCGTAGAAGGTGACCGGCAAGATCATCCCTGTCGTCGCGAAGGCGGTGATCGCCACTCCGACGGCGCACAGACCGAAATCCCGGTCGGCGAAGATGACCAGCGGAACCAGCGGCTCCTGGTGGTTGACCGACTGCCAGTAGACAAAGGCGCAGACCAACCCGGCGCCGGCGACGAGCATCGCCCAGATCCAGGGCTGCCAATGCGCGGCCTGACCCTGCTGCAGGGCGAAGACGACGAGGAGTATGCCCGCTCCCGACAACCCGACGCCGACCGGGTCGAACCGGTGCACCTGGGTGGGCAGAGCCGGAACCAGCCATACCGCCAAGCCCAGCCCGACGACGCCGATGGGGACATTGACGAAGAAGATCCACTCCCAGCCCAGCCCCTCGACCAGCAGACCGCCGGCCAGCGGCCCCACCAGGCTGGCGACGCCGGCGGTGGCGCCCCACACGCTGATCGCCACACCGCGGCGATGCGCCGGGAAGATCCGGGTGATCGTCGACAGGGTCTGCGGGGTCAGCACACCGGCGCCAACGCCCTGCACGACACGCGCGGCGACCAGCATGCCGGCGCTGCCCGCCAGCCCGCACCACAGCGAGGCGACCGTGAACACCATCAGACCGATCAGATAGAGATTCTTGGGGCCGAACCGGTCACCGAGCCGCCCCGCCACCAGCAACACCACCGCATACCCCAGCAGGTAGGCGCTGGTCACCCACACCACAGCGTCGTACCCGATGCGCAGGTCGGCCATGATGGTCGGGTTCGCGATCGCGACGATCGTCGAGTCGACCATGATCATGAAGAAGCCGATCATCATCACCCACAACGCCCACCAGGGATTTCCGGACCTCCCGGCTTCCCCCGGGAGCCACCGGGACCGGCGGGGCACGGCGTCGTGACCGGGCCCCGCACGCCGGTTCCCCCGGGACGGCAGGGACGTCGCGGTGCCCATCTACCACCTCGTTCAATTCTCGACGTTCAACTCGTGACGGTGGTGGCCCCATCATCAGGACCGGCACAGGACCGGCACAGGGCCGAATCGGGACGACCCCCAGTGCCCACACCGCGTGCGGGGCCATTATCCCGGTTGTATCCCGGTTGCGGTGACGGACCACGCAGCCGCGGATCCCGTGCCGGACGCCGAGGCGCGTTAGCCTGAAATGAACGCCATTCGCAGGAGAGACGAAATGCGGGCCCGACGGAACAGGTCTCAAAGGTCTTACGGCCGATTGCCGAACAGGTCCGGCGCAGAGCAACAGCCGCGCCCGATCAACGGTCGGCCGCAAGCGTCCGCGCGGGCGCTGGCGCAGGTGATCGAGCGGAGTGCGCGGATACAGGGCCCTGCAGCCGAGGCCTATGTCTCCCGTCTGCGCTCCGCCCACCCGGGGATCAGCCCCGCCGAGGCCGTCACCAAGCTGCAGCGCCGCTACGTGGTCCTGGTCACGTCCGGCGGAGTCGCGGTGGGGGCGGCGGCAACCATCCCCGGCATCGGCACGCTGAGCGCGCTGTCGGCGGCCGCGGCGGAAACCGTCGCGTTCCTGGAGGCCACGGCCTTCTTCGTGCTGGTGATGGCGGCGGCATACGGCATTCCCGCCGAACACCGGGAGCGGCGCCGCGCGTTGGTGCTGTCGGTGCTGGTCGGCGACAACAGCAAGCAGGCGGTCGCCCCGGTGATCGGCCCGTCGCGCACAGGCGGCGGCTGGATCGCCGAGGCCGTGGCCGCGCTGCCGCTGTCATCGATGTCGGGGCTGAACTCGCGGCTGCTCAAGTCGTGGGTGAAGCGGTGCGCGATGCGGCGCAGCGCTTTGGTGTTCGGCAAGCTGCTGCCGGTGGGCATCGGCATCATTGTCGGGGCCGTTGGCAACTATCTCGCGGGCAGGAAGATCGTCCGCAACGCCCACCAGGCTTTCGGCCCGCCGCCGGTGCGCTGGCCACGCACCCTGCACGTGGTGCCGCCGATCTCCGAGACGGGCTGAAAGCCGGTCGGTAGCCGGTTTGGCGGACTTACCCGGCCCGTCTGGCGAATCGGCGGGGAGGGGTTAGCCTTTATGGGGCGGAAACGGTGAGGACCAGCGCCGTGAGGCTCCTCGCCGGCCGGGGCGCACACGTAACGGGCGCTGTGGGACGGAACTCACGGCTCCTGCAGGACACAAGGATTGAGGCGAGAAGCGGCCGTGAACAACGTATCGCCATTCGGGCAGAACGAATGGCTGGTCGAAGAGATGTACCGCAAGTTCCGCGAGGACCCCTCGTCGGTCGACCCGAGTTGGCACGAATTCCTCGTCGACTACAACCCTGAACCGAACGTCAACCCCGAACCCAACGCCGGCGCACCCGCGGGCGTCCCGAAGACCACCGACACGCCGCCGGACGCGGCCGCCCCGTCGGCAAAGCCCGCGCCGCCGGCGAAAAGCGATGAAGCCCCCGCACCAGCCGGCAATGGTGCCGGGGCTGGGTCGACGGCCGCACCGTCCGCCAAACCACCGGCCAAGGCCGCCACCGCCCCCCCGGCCGACGTTGACCAGGTGCAGGTGCTGCGCGGCGCCGCCGCGGCCGTGGTCAAAAACATGTCCGCGTCGCTGGAGGTGCCGACGGCGACCAGTGTTCGGGCGGTGCCGGCCAAGCTGCTCATCGACAACCGGATCGTCATCAACAACCAGCTCACGCGCACCCGCGGCGGCAAGATCTCGTTCACCCACCTGCTGGGCTACGCGCTGGTGCAGGCGATCAAACAGTTCCCGAACATGAACCGGCACTACGCCGAGGTGGACGGCAAGCCCAATGCCGTCACGCCGGCCCACACCAATCTGGGCCTGGCGATCGACCTGCAGGGCAAGGACGGCAAACGCTCTCTCGTGGTAGCCGGAATCAAGGGTTGCGAGGAGCTGCGGTTCGCTCAGTTCGTCACCGCCTACGAGGACATCGTCCGCCGGGCCCGCGACGGCAAGCTGACCGCCGAAGACTTTGCCGGCGTGACGATTTCGTTGACCAACCCCGGCACGATCGGCACCGTGCACTCGGTGCCCCGGCTGATGGCCGGCCAGGGCGCCATCATCGGCGTCGGCGCCATGGAGTACCCCGCCGAATTCCAGGGCGCCAGCCAGGAACGCATCGCCGAACTCGGCATCGGCAAACTGATCACCCTGACCTCGACGTACGACCACCGCATCATCCAGGGCGCGGAGTCGGGCGACTTCCTGCGTGCCATCCACGAGATGTTGCTGTCGGACGGCTTCTGGGACGAGATCTTCCGCGAACTGGGCAATCCGTACCTCCCGGTGCGGTGGAGCACCGACAACCCGGACTCCATCGTCGACAAGACGGCCCGCGTCATGGAGCTGATCGCGGCCTACCGCAACCGTGGCCACCTGATGGCCGACATCGACCCGCTGCGGTTGGACGGCAGCCGGTTCCGCAGCCACCCCGACCTCGAGATACTCAACCACGGGCTGACCCTGTGGGACCTGGACCGGGTGTTCAAGGTCAACGGCTTCGCCGGGGCCGAGTACAAGAAGCTGCGCGACGTACTGGGCCTGCTGCGCGACGCCTACTGCCGCCACATCGGCGTGGAGTACACCCACATCCTCGAACCCGAACAACAGGAGTGGCTCGAGCAGCGGACCGAGACCAAGCACGTCAAACCGACCGTCGCCGAACAGAAGTACATCCTGAGCAAGCTCAACGCCGCCGAGGCGTTCGAGACGTTCCTGCAGACCAAATACGTGGGGCAAAAGCGGTTCTCGCTGGAAGGCGCCGAGAGCTTCATCCCGATGATCGACGCGGCGATCGACCAGTGCGCCGAGCACGGCCTCGACGAGGTGGTCATCGGGATGCCGCACCGGGGCCGACTCAACGTGCTGGCCAACATCGTGGGCAAGCCGTACTCGCAGATCTTCAGCGAGTTCGAGGGCAACCTCAACCCCGCGATGACGCACGGCTCCGGTGACGTCAAGTATCACCTCGGCGCCACCGGCGTGTACCTGCAGATGTTCGGCGACAACGACATCGCGGTGTCGCTGACCGCCAACCCGTCACACCTGGAAGCCGTGGACCCGGTGTTGGAGGGCCTGGTGCGGGCCAAGCAGGACCTGCTCGCCGGCGACGGCGACGACCCCGAAGGCCGCGCCTTCTCGGTGGTGCCCCTGATGGTGCACGGGGACGCCGCGTTCGCCGGCCAGGGCGTGGTCGCCGAGACGCTGAACATGGCGAACCTGCCCGGCTACCGCGTCGGCGGAACCATCCACGTCATCGTCAACAACCAGATCGGCTTCACCACCGCGCCGGAGTATTCGCGTTCCAGCGAGTACTGCACCGACGTCGCCAAGATGATCGGGGCGCCGATCTTCCATGTCAACGGCGACGACCCGGAGGCCTGCGTGTGGGTGGCCAAGCTCGCCGTGGACTTCCGCCAGCGGTTCAACAAGGACGTCGTCATCGACATGCTGTGCTATCGCCGGCGCGGCCACAACGAGGGCGACGACCCGTCGATGACCAACCCGGCCATGTACGACGTCGTCGACATCAAGCGCGGGGTGCGCAAAAGCTATACCGAAGCCTTGATCGGACGCGGCGACATCTCGATCAAGGAGGCCGAGGACGCACTGCGCGACTACCAGGGCCAGCTGGAACGGGTCTTCGCCGAGGTGCGCGAGCTGGAAAAGCACGGCGCACGGCCCAGCGAGTCGGTGGAGGCCGATCAGATGATCCCCAAGGGCCTGTCCACGGGGGTGGACAAGGCCCTGTTGGCCCGCATCGGCGACGCGTTTCTGGCGCTGCCCGACGGATTCACCGCGCACCCGCGCGTGCAACCCGTGCTGGAGAGGCGCCGGGAGATGGCGTATGAGGGCCGGGTCGACTGGGCCTTCGGCGAGCTGCTGGCGCTGGGTTCGCTGGTGGCCGACGGCAAGCTGGTGCGGCTGTCCGGGCAGGACACCAGGCGCGGCACGTTCTCGCAGCGGCATTCGGTGATCTTCGACCGCAAGAACGGCGAGGAGTTCACCCCGTTACAGCTGCTGGCGACCAACCCCGACGGCACCCCCACCGGCGGGAAGTTCCTGGTGTACGACTCGCCGCTGTCGGAGTATGCGGCGGTCGGCTTCGAGTACGGCTACACCGTCGGCAACCCGGACGCCTTGGTCCTGTGGGAGGCGCAGTTCGGCGATTTCGTCAACGGGGCGCAGTCGATCATCGATGAATTCATCAGCTCCGGTGAGGCCAAGTGGGGGCAGTTGTCCAACGTGGTGCTGCTGCTGCCACACGGTCACGAAGGGCAGGGCCCGGACCACACGTCGGGGCGGGTCGAGCGCTTCCTGCAGCTGTGGGCGGAGGGCTCGATGACCATCGCGATGCCCTCGACGCCGTCGAACTACTTCCACTTGTTGCGCCGCCACGCCCTCGACGGGGTGCGGCGCCCGCTGATCGTCTTCACGCCCAAGTCGATGCTGCGCAACAAGGCCGCGGTCAGCGACGTCAAGGACTTCACCGAGATCAAGTTCCGCTCGGTGCTCGAGGAGCCCACCTACGAGGACGGCGTCGGCGATCGCGGCAACGTCACCAGGATCCTGCTGACCGCGGGCAAGCTGTACTACGAGCTGGCGGCGCGCAAGGCCAAGGACGTCCGCGACGACGTGGCGATCGTGCGCATCGAACAGCTCGCCCCCCTGCCGATGCGCCGGCTCCGCGAGACGCTGGAGCGCTACCCGAACGCCGGCGAGTTCTTCTGGGTGCAGGAGGAACCGGCCAACCAGGGTGCGTGGCCGCGCTTCGGCCTGGAGCTGCCGGAGCTGCTGCCCGACAAACTGACCGGGCTCAAGCGCATCTCGCGCCGCGCGATGTCCGCGCCGTCGTCGGGCTCGTCGAAAGTACACGCCGTCGAACAGCAGGAGATCGTCGACACCGCGTTCGGGTAGACCGGACCGGCCGCAGCGCACGCCGGGCCGGTCAACCCGCACGCCGGGCCGGTCTATCGGCACATCGCGCTATCGGCACATCGCGAGGAAATCCAGGCGCCACAGCGACTGGAACAGCTTGCGTCCGAAATTCTCGGGGTCGCCCACTCCGGCCCGCCGCGATCCCGTCTGCGCCACCGACTCGGCGATCTGTCGGATGGTGCGCCGGCCGTCGACGTTCTGCACGAAGGGCAGTTGTGCCGCGTTGAGCGGCATGCTCCAGTCCGGCCGGCAGATCTCAGTGCCGGACAGGCCGCAGCGCATGCGCATCGCCGGGATGTAGTCCAAGGACTCGTCCGTCGAAAAGTCGACGACGTACGATTCTTTCGGTCGATCTGGGCGGCAGGCCATGAAAAAATGGCACGCGTTCAGAGTTTGGATCCGCTCCATGACGGACCAGATCTTGCGCTCGGACAACTCGTTGGCGACGCGGTGGAAATCGCTCGTGGGCGCAACCGAATGGTGCGGATAGTACGGCGCATTGAAATACCATCCCTGAAACGCCAGGCCTGCCGTGTCAACAAGATCAATGCATTCTTCGACGGTGTAGCTGCGCTGGCGACCGTGCAGGAAAGTATCCACCAGGGCGGCGTCGGAGGATTGCAGATCACGCGCTACCCGAAGATAGCTCTGGACCGGGTGGTCGGCCGGCAGCATCGCGATGGTGTCCTTGATGATGCGGACCGACGCCTCGTCTTGGGACAGTCCCATGTCGCGAAAAAGCGATTCCAACAGCTCGACGCCGATACGGCCGTATTTTGCGTACAGCATGACGGCCAAGGCGCCGTCTGGACGCAGACAGCCGCCGAGCGCCTGCATACCTGCCGCCGGATCCGCAAGGTGGTGCAACACTCCGGTCGACACAATCAGGTCGAATTCGAGCCCCAGGCTCGAGACCTCTTCGATCGGGAGCCGCTTGGGCTCGAGGTTCCACAGGCCGTGCTTGTCCTTGAGATAGTGAACATGGTCCAGTGACGGCTGGCTGATGTCGATGGCCACCACTCGTGCGGTGGGGTTCGAATACGCGAAAGCCGCAGCCTGATTGGTTCCGCAGCCGGCGATCAAGATGTCGAGATCCGTCTTGTACTGCCGATCCGGCCATAAAACCCGGTGGGCGTGGACCGGATCGAACCACTCCCAGTTACCGTCGAGCCACACTTCGAGGTCGTTGATGGGTTGCGGGTATCGCCACCGCTCGTACTGGCGGTTGACGACATCCGCGCGTGGATCGTCGTTCATTTCCGTCCTGGCTCCTTCGGCCCGTCGATCGAGGATCGCCCGGGAGACTGCCGGAGTCTGTCAGACTACGTTGCTCACGGTGGCGCTGTGACGTGTCTCTCCCCACACCTGCAGTTCCACACACCCGCAACCTGACCTAGCCGGTACCGGCAGTACCGGCTAGCCTCGGCGAGAGCCGACCGACAAGGAGGAGCATGTTCATGCAGGGTTTCGCCGGGAAAGTCGCCGTGGTCACCGGCGCGGGCTCGGGTATCGGTCAGGCGCTGGCCATCGAGCTGGCCCGCTTGGGCGCCAAGCTGGCGATCAGCGACGTCGACATGGAAGGACTAGCGGATACCGAGCAGCAGGTCAGGGCGCTCGGGGCCGCGGTGAAGTCCGATCGGCTCGACGTGACCGAGCGCGAGGCGTTTGTGGCCTACGCCGACGCCGTCGCCGAGCACTTCGGCACAGTGAACCAGATCTACAACAACGCCGGCATCGCCTTCACCGGTGATATCGAGATCAGCCAGTTCAAGGACATCGAGAAGGTGATGGACGTCGACTTCTGGGGCGTCGTCAACGGCACCAAGGCATTCCTCCCGCACCTGATCGCCTCCGGCGACGGGCACGTCGTCAACATCTCGAGCGTGTTCGGGCTGTTCTCGGTGCCGGGGCAGGCCGCCTACAACTCGGCCAAGTTCGCCGTCCGCGGCTTCACCGAGGCGCTGCGCCAGGAGATGATCCTGGC
>NZ_JBMIOP010000220.1:0-2026 GCF_049197365.1 Mycobacterium sp. THU-M104 | reverse complement strand
CCTGTGCCGAGCTGGTGCCGCCGGCCGACGTCGAGGCGCTCACCGGGGCTCTCGGCGGTCTGCTCGACTCACCGGAGAAGCGCCGCAGCATGGGGCGGGCGGGCCGGGAACGTGCGGTCGAAGTGTTCAGTTGGGACGCCGTGGCGGCTCAGACCGTGGCGGTCTACGAGCGGGCGACCGCGCGCCGGGCCGCCGCCGGGGGCAACACTCGATGCTGACGGTGGACTTCGACCGGCTCGGCATCGGTCCGGGGTCAAGAGTGATCGACGTGGGGTGCGGAGCGGGCCGGCACACCTTCGAGGCGTACCGTCGCGGCGCCGACGTCGTCGCGTTCGACCGCGACGAGTCCGAACTGCGCGGTGTGGAAACCATGTTGCGGGCGATGGGCGAGACCGGCGAGGCGCCTCCGGATGCATCGGCTAAGGCCGTTGCCGGCGACGCGCTGAGCCTGCCCTACGCCGACGAGACGTTCGACTGCGTCATCGCCTCGGAAATCCTCGAACACGTACCCCAGGACGACGCCGCGATCGCCGAGCTGATCAGGGTGCTCAAAGTCGGTGGCACGCTGGCGGTCAGCGTCCCGCGGTGGTTGCCCGAACGGGTGTGCTGGATGCTTTCCGACGAGTACCACGCCAACGAGGGCGGCCACGTGCGGATCTACCGGGCCAGCCGGCTACGTGACAAGATCACCGCAGGCGGCCTGCACTGGACGCACGCGCACCATGCGCACGCGCTGCATTCGCCGTTCTGGTGGCTGAAATGCGCCGTCGGCGTGTCGAACGCCGACCATCCCGCGGTGACCGCCTACCACAAGCTGCTGGTGTGGGACCTGATGCAGCGGCCGAAACTGACGCGGATCGCCGAATCGCTGCTCAACCCGCTGGTGGGCAAAAGCGTCGCGATGTACTTCACCAAGCCGCGGGCGACGGAAAGCGGAGTGATTCCGGGGTACTCAATTGCGTCGCGTTGAGCCGCCGGCGGTCGCGGGTGTCCTGACCCCCGAACACTGCCGCCAGACCGCGCAATCCATCGCCGACGCGCAGGAATCGTCGGGTGCCATCCCCTGGTTCCCGGGTGGCCACACCGACCCGTGGGATCACGTGGAGTGCACGATGGCGCTCACCGCGGCGGGGCTGCTGGAGCCCGCGCGGGCGGCGTTCGAATGGTGTCGCCGCATGCAGCGGCCCGACGGCTCCTGGCCCATCCAGGTTCGTGAGGGGATCGTCGAGGACGCCAACAGCGACAGCAACTTCTGCGCCTACATCGCGGCGGGCGTCTGGCACCACGTGCTGGTCACCGGCGACAAGGCCTTCGCTGAGGCCATGTGGCCGGTGGTGCACAAGGCGATCGACTTCGTCATCGACCTGCAAGTCGGCTACGGAGAGATCTGTTGGGCGCAAAGCGAATCCGGCCCCCTGCCGGAGGCGCTGCTGACCGGGTGCGCCAGCATCTTCCACAGCATCCGCTGCGCGCTGGCGCTCGCCGTTCTCATCGGTGAGCCGCAGCCCGAGTGGGAACTGGCGCTGGGTCGGCTGGGCCACGCGATCGTCGCGCATCCCGAGGCGTTCACCGAGAAAGATCGCTACTCGATGGAGTGGTACTACCCCATCCTCGGCGGCGCGCTGCGGGGCCCGGCGGCGGCCGAGCGGATCACGCAGCGCTGGGATGACTTCGTGGTCGGCGGCCTGGGCATTCGTTGCGTCGACGACCGCCCCTGGGTGACCGGCGCGGAAACATGCGAACTGGTGATGGCCCTCGACGCCATCGGCCAGCGTTCCGCCGCGCTGAGGCAGTTCGCCGCAATGCAGCACCTGCGCGAGGACGACGGCTCGTATTGGACGGGTTTGGTGTTCGCCGACGGGAAGCGGTGGCCCGAGGAGCGGACCACCTGGACCGGGGCGGCGGTCATCCTGGCCGCCGATGCGCTGTCGGACACGACCGGGGCCGGCGGGATCTTCCGCGGCGACGGCCTGCCGATGGGGCTGCAGACCGACTTCGACTGCGAATGCGTGGTCACCGGCCCGGG
>NZ_JBMIOP010000218.1:0-2760 GCF_049197365.1 Mycobacterium sp. THU-M104 | reverse complement strand
ACCGAAAGGGACGATCCGTTCGGTGGCGGAGATCGCGGCCGGCCTGCGCGAACTTGGCGAACTGCGCGAATCGCATCTACTGACCGACGAGGAATTCACAACATTGAAACAGCGACTTCTGGGATTCTAGATCCCGACATTTCCAATCCCGCATGATCGAAGGAGCCGAAAGGATCTTCAGAGTCGCATTGATTTCGTGCGCGCTTGCCACCGCCGCATTCTGGCTGGCAGCACCCGCCGTCGCCGACGAATCCGCATACATCGCACGCCTGAACAAGGCGCAGGTCGCCCACATGTCCAGTGCCGACGCACTCCATTGGGGGTATGCCACCTGCGACATGCTGCGTTCCGGCGCCTCGGTGCCCGAAGCCGTCACGATGCTGGAGGAATCCGCTGGGTTCAGCAATCGTCATGCCGGGGTGGTCCTGGGCGCCGCTGCCGCCGAACTGTGCCCCGACCAGTACCAGACCGTGGTGAATTGGGCTCACGATCAGTTCGAGGAGTGACAACGCGGCCTCGACAAAGAACGAAAGCCGGGCCGCGTGACGTCACCGAATGCGCAGCAGCCTTATCCGCACCCGTAGCTGTCGGGATCGGCGACGGCCAGCAGCCACGCGTATTGGAACGCGGTCTCCCGCCACGCCTTGTAGCGGCCGCTGACGCCGCCATGGCCGGCGTTCATCTGCGTCTTCAACAGCACCGGAGCACCGTCGGTGTTGGCGTGGCGCAGCGCCGCGACCCACTTGGCCGGCTCCACGTAGTACACCCTGGTGTCATTCAGCGACGTCATCGCCAGGATCGCCGGATACTGCTTGGCCTCCACGTTCTCATACGGCGAATAGGACTTCATGTAGGCGTAGACATCCTTATCGCTCAACGGGTTTCCCCATTCGTCCCACTCGGTGACGGTCAGCGGCAGGGAGGGATCCAAGATGGTGGTCAAAGGGTCGACGAACGGGACCTGCGCGAGGATGCCGGCGAACAGGTCCGGCGCCAGATTCGCCACCGCGCCCATCAGCAGGCCGCCCGCGCTGCCACCCAACGCGACCAGCTGCTGCGGGCTGGTCAGCCCCGAGTCCACCAGATGCCTTGCCACCGCCACGAAGTCGCTGAAGCTGTTCTTCTTGGCCAACAGCTTGCCGTGCTCGTACCACAGCCGGCCCATCTCGCCGCCGCCCCGGACGTGGGCGATGACGAACACCATGCCGCGGTCCAACAGCGACAGCCGGGCGATGGAGAACGCCGGATCGGTGCAGATCTCGTAGGCGCCGTAGCCGTAGAGCAACGTCGGAGCCGGGAATTCGGTCTCGGTGCGGTACACGATCGACACCGGGACGCGGGTGCCGTCCTCGGCGCGCGCCCACTCGCGGCGCTCCACGTAGTCGCCGGGCCGGTAGTCGCCGAGCACGGGTTGTTCGCGCAGCAGCGTCCGCTGCCCGGTGGCCAGGTCGACGTCGTAGATCCGCACCGGGGTGACGAAAGAACCCACCCTGATCCGCAGCTTCGGGGAATCCCAGTTCGGGTCGGCGCCCGTGCTGACCCACATCAGCTCGGAGTCCGACGAAATCTCCTCGGGCTCAACGTAACCGCCGTCGGTATTCAGGGGCCACAACTGGACGCGGGGCAATGCCTCGCGCCGGTAGCTCACCACCAGGTGGTCGGCGAACGCGTCCACGCCCTCGAGCCGGACGTCGTCGCGGTGCTCGATCAGAGTGCGCTGCCGCGTGGGATCCTCGACCGGGGATTCGACCAGCGTGAAGTTGACCGCGCCATCGTTGTGCAGGATCAGGAACCGGTCGCGGCCCCCGACCACCGCGTGTTCCACCGAGTAGTCGACGCCTTCGCGGCGTGGCAGCACGACGGTGAACGCGGCATCCGGGTCGTCCGCGTCCGCGTACCGCCACTCGGAGGTGATCGCCGAGGCCGCGTTGAGCAGGACGTAGGCCTTGCTCCGGGTCAGTCCCACTCCGAGCCAGAATCGTTCGTCGGCCTCGTGATACACCAGTTCCGCCGGCTCGCCGGAGCCGAGCCGGTACCGCCAGACCTTGTCGGGGCGGTGCGCGGCATCCAGGGTCAGGTAGTACACGGTCCGGTTGTCGGCGGCCCACGTTCCCCCGCCCGCGATGTCGGCGATTTCGTCCGGGTACTGCTCGCCGGTGCGTAAATCGCGGAACCGCAACGTATACCGTTCGTCGCCGACCGTGTCGACGGAGTATGCCAGCAGGTTGCCGTCCAGGCTGACCATGGCCGCGCCCAGCGCGAAGAACTCGTGACCCTCGGCCTCGGCGTTCGAGTCGAGCAGGACCTGCTCACCGGGCACTTCGGTGTTCTCGTCCAGCGTCGGCGGCGTCCAGTCGCCGGGACCGGTGACCGGGCAACGGCACTGGACGCGGTACTGCTTGCCCTCGAAAGTCCGTGAGTAGTACCACCAGTCGCCCTGCCGGGTGGGCACCGACAGGTCGGTCTCCTTGGTGCGCGCCTTGATCTCGTCGAAGATCTGCCGGCGCAGCGGTTCGAGGTGGTCCGTCATCGCGTCGACGTAGTCGTTCTCGGCCTCGAGGTGGGCGACGACCTCCGGGTCGGCCTTGTCGCGCAGCCATTCGTAGGGGTCCACGAAGACGTCGCCGTGGTGCTCGCGGCGGGTCTCAACCCGGTTGGCCACCGGGGCGCGGGGCGCTTCCGTCATGCGGCCGGGCCGATCCAGTCATCGAAGCTCAGACCGGAAATGCGTTCGTAGGCATTGATGTAACGGTCACGTGT
>NZ_JBMIOP010000217.1:0-5673 GCF_049197365.1 Mycobacterium sp. THU-M104 | reverse complement strand
AACCACCACAGATCCTCGGGGGCTTCCTCGGTGTCAAGTTGCAGCCACACCCGAGGGCGCAAACCGCCACCGACGACGTCGGCCGCGTACAGCATCATCGAGTCGCTCACCGCCACCGCCTTGACGCGCTGATCGTCGGCGTAGCGACGGGCCTGGGTCAACGCGGCGTCGATCGCCGTCTTGTGCCCGGTCAGCCAGCCGGGCCGTTTGACCTCCAGCACCAGGTATTTCAGCCCCAGTCGGGTCAACACGATGTCGGCCCGTTCCACCTGCGGCCGGACGTTTTCGATCGGCCAGTCCAGGACGGTGGTGAAAAGGTTCTCCAGGATGTTCTCGGCGACCTTCTCGACGGGCTGCCCGCCTCCGCCTTGCCGCAGGCGTCTGCGGCGCTCGACGGCAAACGCCGGCCACGTCGCGTGGATGCGTTCGGCGCAGGTGCGGTAGGCGGCCAGCCTGCTGACCGAGTCACCATCCGCAGCGGGCCTGACGGTGTCGACCATGTCTGATTGCGACATGCGTCGAGGGTAGGCGGACCGCGGCCGTCGGTGCGGTGTTTCGGCGCAGCAACTTCAGCACAACGCCCCGCGTCGCCCGATGCGACGGCGACCGGCGGCCGTTCGGCGCTACCGTGTAGCTCATGGCCGAACGCAACCGTCGCTTCCTTCTCCGCCGGCGCCCCACGGGGCGCATCGACGCGGACACCTTCGAGCTCAGCGAGGAGGCGGTGCCGAACATCGGTGACGGTGAGGCGCTGGTGCGCGTCGACTGGATCTCGCTGGATCCGACCAACCGCATGTGGATCAGCGCCACCCCGACCTACCTGCCGCCGGTCGGCATCGGGGAGGTGATGCGCGGGCTGGGCCTCGGCGAGGTGGTCGCGTCCAACAGCCCCGACTATCGGGTGGGCCAGATGGTGCAGGGTCTGGTCGGCTGGCAGCAGTACGCGGTCGCCTCGCCGGCGGCGCCGCTGATGCCGGTCGAGGTGGCCGAGGGCGTGTCGCCGAGCGCCTATCTCGGCGCGCTGGGCATGACCGGACTGACCGCCTGGGTCGGCATCCGCGACATCGGCAAGCCGAAGCCGGGGGAGACGGTGGTGGTCTCCGCGGCAGCCGGTGCGGTGGGCTCGGTGGCCGGTCAGCTCGCCAAGGCCGCCGGCGCGCGCGTCGTGGGGATCGCCGGCGGGCCCGAGAAGTGCGCGCTGATCACCGAGCGGCTCGGCTTCGACGCGGCCGTCGACCACCGCGCCGGCGACTGGGCCGCCCAGCTCGCCGCGGCCACACCGAATGGCATCGACGTCGACTTCGAGAACGTGGGCGGCGACATCATGGACGCCATCTTCGCGCGCCTCAACATCGGTGCGCGGGTGGCGTTGTGCGGCATGATCTCGGGCTACAACGCGGCCGATCCGCCGCCGGGGCCGCGCGCGTTCGGCAACCTGCTCATCCAGCGCGCGATGGTGCAGGGCTTCATCGTCCTCGACCACTTCGGGCGCGCGCCGGAAGCGATCGCCGAGATCGCCGGCCTGATCACCGCGGGCAAGCTCACCCCGCTCGAGACCGTCGTCGAGGGCTTCGAGCAGTTGCCGACGGCCATCAACATGCTCTTCGACGGCGCCAACGTCGGCAAGCTCGTCGTCAATATATCCGGCTAGAACGCCTGGGCGGGCGCGTCGCGATCTCGATGGCGCACAACGGTTCTCACCCGATCCGATCCAGCAGACGCGTAGGTCAATCAGCAGAACGGGCGGTTAGCGAGCGTATTGCGACGCACGCGGGCGGGACGGGCGTTGCAACCGTCCCGCTACGTTGAGGCCATAGAACCCTCACGGATGTGCGCCCGCCATGGCCCACCCGATTACTTGCCGTCGCCCCTCTGGATGGGGTTGAGCCAGTGCACCTCGCCGAATCGGGCGAAATCCGAGTCCGCGCTGACGATCGTCAGGCCATGCTCGATGCACAGCGCGGCGAGTGCGGCATCGCTGACCAGGTTGCCGCGCAAATCCAAGTCCCGCACAAGGCGGCCGAAAATGCTCCGGTGACTGCGCCCCGGCGCGGGAACCCACGTGGTTGGCGCATCCAGCCAATCCTCGACGAACGCCCACGCCTCCGCCGCGGCCAGGGGCGACCGCAGCGCCCGCGGGTGAGTCGCGATCCGGATGAACGCAGCCACGGAACTCCACGGAATACCGATCCGGCGGTCCCCGTTGAGGGTGTCCTCCAGCCACGTGCGGGCCGGCGGGTGGAACGGGCTGGTCTCATCGACGGCGTAGAGCAAGATGTTGGCGTCGACCAGCACCTCAACGCGCCTCGATGCCGTCGAGGTCCTCGAGCGCTTGGGCTACGTTCGAGACATCCACGCGGATACCGAGTTTGGCGGTCTTCTGGGTGAACGGCCTGCCGGCGTCGCGGGGGAGGAGGCCTTGTCGGATGAGATGGTTGACCGCCTCGCTGGTGCCGATACCGCGGTCGTGGCGCAACTGCTCCACCGCCTTCGCGGTGTCATCGTCCAAGTCGACCGTCGTACGCACGCGATAATCCTAGCATCGCGAATCGCTGAGGTATGCATCATGATGCGCATCATGGTGCATCGCTGCTCGTCGCAATCGGTCTGTCGCTGAATAGTCGCTCGGAGGCGGGCAATTCGCATGGGGGGCGGTGCTCATTCCCGCGGCAACCTGAGGTCGGGTATTGCGCGATGGTGTTGCGCGGGTGGGCGCGCGGTCGCCACCGACCCCCAGGAGTAGCCTGCGAAACACGCAGCGCCAGGACTGACAAGGAGATTCTCAATGGGTCACGACGACGTGCTCGACGCCACCATCGCCGCGGCCGCGCCCATCGAACAAGCGGTCGCGGTGTTCATGCTGCATCCCGAGACGTTCGCTGAAAGCATCGCCGCCGGCTACCAGAACCCGCTCACCGGATACGTCGCCGGCCGCGGCGGCGTGCTGGGCGAGGCCACCGGCGCCACAGTCGCTTCGGTGTTCGTCGCATTCGAGCCCAACTTCCTGCGCGGCTTGTGGGAGGAGGGAATCGCGGTGCGCGGCGCGGCCGGCGCGGCCGAGGTGTACTGGGACCAGGTCGCCGGCTTCGGCCGCAGGCACCTGGCCGGCGCCGAGGGCCTGGACCGCATCGCGGCGCTGGGGGAGAAGATCATCGCGGCGGCACCGGATACGGGCCTGCCGCTGTATGCCGGCTGGCGCGCCATGCCTCCGGCCGACGACGCGCCCGCGCGGGCGCTGCAGGTCATGCACGTCCTGCGCGAGTTGCGCGGCAATGTGCATTTCAACGCCCTCACCATTTCCGGCATCACGCCGGTGGAAGCGCACATGCTCAACAAGGGGCACCAGTATGCGGCGATGTTCGGCTGGCCCGAGCCGTTCGCGGACGGCGCGGACAAAAAGGACCGCTACGCCGAGGTCGAGCAGGCGACCAACCAGCGGATGGCTGAGATTGTCGCGGCCGCACTGACTCCCGGCGAGGCCGACGAACTCGCCCGCCTCAGCGTCGCCGCGCTGGCGGTGCTGAAGGCCTCAGCCACGACCTGAGCGGCCGGCGGGCGACTCCAGATCGTCGACGGCAAGAAGGGGACTGCCGCGGGGAAGCAACACCATCGACGGCGCTTCAAGAGACCGTCACGCCTGTGCGGATCCCTGCCCGGGATTTACTCCGCTGCGCGACACTGGCTTGGCCAGCTGCGCTCCCAGCCAGACGGCCCCCCGGCCCACGGCCGCGAGCACCTGGCCCGTCGCGGTCGCCGCGGCCCCCACGGCTGCCGACGCGGCATCGAGCACGCTGGGAATGGACAAGTCCTCCCAGTCCTCCACCTGCTGATGGCGGGCCTGGATGAAATTGTCGAGTTCCTCGCGCAGCATGCCACGCTGCCTGGCGAGTTCTCGCACTGACGAGAAGCGGAAGCCGTCAATGGCCACGAGTGTCCCGCATCGGTCCAGCACGTTCTTGGCGTCTCGGTAGATGCGCAGGTCCTGTCCGAGATGATGTTCGACGAGCTCGCGAGCTTCGTCGATGGCCCGCAACAACTGCTCGGGTTGGGTCGACTCGATGCGCGCCAGGCTCAGTCGCTGCCAGTTGTGCAGCGACTCCTCGGCGATCACCAGCAGGCTCAAGGTGTCGCCAATGCGACTGTCGTTCATCGCTTTTCGCAGCGTTGCCGCGCGCTGCTGCACGGCCATCGGATGATCGAACGACGCCAGGATGCGAATCACGTGGTTGCGTAGTTGCTCGACGGTGACGTTGAGCGCCGGCCCCAGCGCGGCCACCGAATCCCAGTACGCGTCGGGCAGCGAGCCGTATGTCTCCAGCGAGTCGACCATCCGCGTCACCGTCAGGTTGTTGCCCAGGACGTCGTCTGCCCGGTGAGCGCGCGCCACCTCCAGGACCGCCTCGACCTTGTCCTCGACGCGACGGACGGCGTCCTCCACCTCGGCGACCGCGGACTTCAGTGCCATCTGCACGGCGATCAGCTGCGCTGACATCATCGCTTCCGGGCCGATCCCCGCCGGACGCCACTGCAGCGGCGCAAGGAGCCGATCGTCGGCGGCGAGCGTTGTCAGCCGGAAGAAGCCGTCGCCGCCGGGGATCAGCGCGCCATCCTTCAACGCGGCGAGGCTGTCCCGGCCCAGCTGGACGTACTTGCCGGTGTCGGTCAGCAGCGAGGTCAGCATGGCCAGGCCGCTGCCGGCGTTCGTCACCGATGCCCCCTCGATCCCGGCGACGCGAATGGCGTGCCCGGTGCTCGCCCGCAGCCTGTCGACATAGCACTCGACGGCGGCGGGATCACCGCCCAGTAGCAGGGTTCCGTCGCGGATCGCCACCATGACTTCGTCGGTCGCGACATCAGTTACGGGAGATACATCGGAGATCTCGGATGTGCTCACGGTGGCCCCTCATGATCCGTCGGCATGCGATCGGGCAGGCCGCTAGTTGACGGGACTTTGTCGTCTGGCAAATCCGGACATTACATCCGCGTACCTTCGAAGGTCAGCAGTTTGCTACCTGTTCGGTGAGAATTCACAAGAAGGAATCGGACGTCGGCCTCGGGTTGCGTGGGCTCGGTTGTCGTCGCGAGTCAGACGCCACGTCCGTGACGATCCCAGTCCTGTGGTTCGTCGTCCACGAACCTCACTGGCCGGACTCAGCGCTGACGTTGCGGGCGCCAATGGCATTGCGCAGACCCGAGCAGTTCACGCACCCGACGCACCCCACACAGTCGACGCAACGTACGCAACCGATGCAGGCGACGCACCGCGCGCAGGCGATACACGCCATGCATGCCACACATTCGCGCACCAGAACGCTCAGCACCGTCAACACGCTGCCGATCACGCCGACGCTGCCCGCGGTGCCCGCCGAGCCCGCTATCGCAACGCTGCCGGCGGTGGCGACCGATCCGGCCACCGCGACGTTGCCGGCGGTGGCGACCGATCCGGCCACCGCGACGTTGCCGGCGGCTGCGACCGATCTCGTCGCCGCGATGCTGTCATCACCGGTGATCACGCCCCCAGCCGATCGGTGTCAGGTGCCGAAGCTGCCGCCGGCGCCGCCTACCGGTGCGGGTGGTGCCTGGGGGGTGGGGGTGCCGTTGATGCGGCTGGCGGCGAAGGCGGCGCCTTTGTCGATCATGCTGATGTCGTCGGTGTAGGTGTTGTGGGCGGCG
>NZ_JBMIOP010000214.1:0-2365 GCF_049197365.1 Mycobacterium sp. THU-M104 | reverse complement strand
GACCCGATACGGGTCCGGGCCTTTCACGTCACCGATCGCGATATCACCTTGTTGGCCCGCACCTTTCGGGCACCGCGTTCAGGCGAACAGGGAAATCGGTGAAGACCGTAACGACGCAGAGCCCGGTGATCGTGCTGCCGGGCCTGCCGGCCACCATCGATGCCGATGCGGTGGTCACCCAGATGTGCCGGCGCGCCTCCTCACCCGGTTTCGGGTCGTGGTGGCGGCGAGTGGAATCGGTCGGTTACTGCGCCCACCCGATCCAGCTGCTCGGTGCCGACACCGCCGGGCGTCAGCACACGGTGTGGACGCGCTGCAACAACCGCCGCGCGTCGGTGTGCCCGTCATGCTCAGACCTCTACGCCCGTGACACCTGGCAACTCGTGCACGCCGGAGCCGCCGGCGGCCACCACGACATACCCGTCGAGGTCGCCAACCGTCCGCAAGTGTTCACCACCTTGACCGCCCCCAGCTACGGGGCCGTGCATAACGCCACCGGAACCCCGTGTCACGCCATACCCAACAGGTCGGCGGGCCGCTGCCGGCACGGAAACTGCCTGCGCTGCACCATAATCCACAGTGTCGATGACCCTGTGGTGGGCCAACCATTGTGCGCGGACTGCTACGACTATCTGGGACATGTCTTGTTCACCTGGCATCTGCCCGAACTGTGGCGGCGGTTCACCATCGCACTACGGCGCGCCGTGGCGACGCACCTGAAAACAGTTGGCGTCAAGCCCGGCTCGGTGCGGGTCAGCTTTGTCAAAGTCGTTGAATTGCAAGCCCGCGCCATACCCCACATCCATGCCCTGATCCGCCTCGACCCGCCACCCGCCACCAACGACACCACGAAATCAGGTGACCACGATCGTCACGGCCCCGCCGCCCCGCGGGGTGGTGGGGTGTCTCGTCCGGTAGCCGAGCAGCATCCCGGCTGGTCGTCACCGATCACCGCCGCCGAGCTGGCCGCCTTGATCCAACACGCCGCCAGTCGCGTCAGTATCGACGTGCCCGCCGGCGACGACGATTACCCCAACCCGGGCGGGGTGCGCACGGTGCGGTTCGGCACCCAAATTGATACCCAACCATTGACACCCGAACCAATAACCGCAAGCGATTCCGAAGTCGACGACACCGCGCGCATGACGACATCGCGGTTGTCGCCGCGCAGGGTTGCGGCATATCTGGCGAAATACGTCACCAAATCCCTGCACGACTTCGGCATCACCGCGCGCCGGCTGTCCGCAGAAGCGATCGGCGAACTCGACGTTACTGAACATGTGCGGGCCATCCTGTCCACCATCGCCGGACTCGCCGAACACCCAGCCTCCGCAGGCCCGTCGTTGGCGGGGATCGGGCGCTGGCTGCACACCCTGGGCTACCGCGGCCACATCACCACCAAATCGCGGCGCTATTCGACCACCATGGGTGCCCTGCGCGCCGCCCGCGCCACCTGGACCCGTAACCAGATAGCCAAACATTCAGGGCGACAGGACGATACGCAATCCGCCCATTTCGCTGACGACGTGACGGCGAGCACAGGCAGGCAGCAGCAACCGATCGACACCGATGAGATGCTGTGGGAGTTCGACCGCGCCGGACACACCAGCGCCGGTGACCGCGTCCTGGTCATCTCCGCAGCCCTGCGCCACATCAGCGCCCGCATCACCGGTATCACCGAATCCCGGACTGTCTCCACCCGCATCCCGCCGCCACCACGCGGGGCAGGGTGATGGCCACGACGCCCGCGGGCGGCGCCGCCAACAACCACGATGCCGGCGCGGTCCCGCTGCACGAGCGCCCGGAGTTCATAGCCTGGCTGACCGCCTCATGTGAACGCCAGAACTTGGCGGTCACCGTCACCGACCCCACCACCCTGGCCGCCATCGCAACCCTCCTGCGCTAAGCACGCAATGGCACCGTACCGTCACCGGCCAACCGGATAGACGACGAAAGCCGTTTCAAAACAACCCTTCCCGGCGATAAGAGCATTCCTGACGTCTGGGCTGGCGGGCTGTCCAGGCTCGAAGCTGGCTTCGAGCGCGCGCGGCTTTGGCCTTGACCGCCCACCAACCCAGAGACACACTCGGCACTCGCCAGGGATCATCCACGACGCCGAAAACCTAGATACGCCAACAGGGTTGCACGCGGTTAATGTCCAGACTGCGCGAACCCGGGGTGCCCGGTGCGATCACCGCGTGATCCAAGATCGATTTAACGATGCTCCGCTGACGTTCCACGTCGAGGTCGGGCCACCCTTGGCGCAATGCCCCGCCGGTGCCCGCCAACTCATAAACCTCACTGGTATCGGTGGCCTCAGCGATGTCACGCCTGGCCTGCTGGATGCGGCTGGTGATCGGGTCGC
>NZ_JBMIOP010000204.1:0-2522 GCF_049197365.1 Mycobacterium sp. THU-M104 | reverse complement strand
CGCCGTGGTGATTGGGCGGCGGCGGGTCCGCAACCTCCGACGCCGACCGTGTGGCGGTCCGGATAGCCATCGCGTCTGGCAATTTCTCGGGTAGCCGCCCTGCGGTATCGATGACCTCGGTTGACTCCGCAGCCTCCCGGAAGCGTCCGGCAACGATCTTCGCGAGCTAC
This sequence comes from Mycobacterium sp. THU-M104, assembly GCF_049197365.1. Lineage (NCBI taxonomy): Bacteria > Bacillati > Actinomycetota > Actinomycetes > Mycobacteriales > Mycobacteriaceae > Mycobacterium > Mycobacterium sp. THU-M104. The sequence goes on along the minus strand of NZ_JBMIOP010000204.1, from coordinate 2,352 downwards.
CCGCCGTAACGTATCTGTACACCCGGCTCACCCGACAGTTGACGGGTTGTGTTTTCTGCCTGCCCGTCACGGAGCCTCATGCATCGAGATTCGATTGCTGCTCCGGTCGAGATTGTGCCGGCCGGGCAGGGAATCTGGATGTGCGGCGCCAGCCCCACCATGCTCCACCGGCCCACGCCACGCACCGACGTTGGGCGCTGGGCCGACGAGACCATTGCCGTTATCGAGATACTCAGTGCCGTAACGGGTGTCATCTCGAAACCGTTCATGGACATCGCCCCACTGCTTTCCGGTCTGGGTATCCGGGTGCTGACGATCGAGCGGCTGCTCGCCAGCGCCCCAATCGATCCGGTCGAAACCGACGAAGACGACGTTGCGCTGCTTCAGTTGACGTCGGGTTCTACCGGATCGCCCAAGGCCGTGCAGATCTCACACCGCAATGTCGTATCGAACGCCGAGGCGATGTTCATCGGTGCCGCACGGCCAGAATCGGAACCCTCCGGGTAACGGCGTCCAGGCACGGCCCCTCGCCGAAGCTGAACTGCAGTTCGTCGTACACGCGGGCGGGCGCACCGCTGGATCCCAGCGTCCCGCTGTTCGTGCCATCGAAGACGAGCGAAATCGCCGCCGCGTCAACGCCGAGGACGAGCACGCAGGCCTCGCACAGGCAATCGGCGGCTCTTGTTCCGCGCCGGCCCTCGACGGCGGCGAGAAGCTGCTGGTGGATCCCCACATCCAACCGGGCGCGACGCGGGCAGATGTGGCAGCGCCCGGGGGGTTCGGCCTTGGCATCGCTGCACCTTTCCTCAGTTCGAGGGACTTGACGAGCGTACCTCCGCTGCCGTCTCAGGGCCGTCGGCTCCTGATGGCTCACAGCTGCTGCGGTCGCGCCGCGGTGCGATTGTCCGGTCACCCGGCGGTCGACCGGTGCCGTGAGCGGGCGAATGCTCGCGGCGGCCACCGGAGCGATCCCGGGAAAGTGTCGATGCAGTCCCCTACCAGGAAGATCCGGGTAAGCCATGAGTTCGGAGCTTCCAAGTGAACCAGTAGTGCTTTCTGCGGTCCGCGAGGGTGGATGCTGCACGAGTCGAATGCCGCTGACTGGATCAAAATCATGTGCACGCGCGGCACCGCCACGGTATCGGCGATTGGCGTGGGCGCTAAGGTCGAGGTCGTGCAGAGGCTCGTCGGATGCGCGACAGCGACCATGACACCCGGCCGTTGGGGGCGCTTGCGAAGCGACGGCATGGCCGGTGTGGCGAATGCGCTGGGCAAGGCGATCGACAGTGTCGCGGCATCACTGCTGTATACGGAAGCCGAGTGCGACGAAGCGGAGACAATATCCGCAGCTAGTTAGCACCAGGGGCGGTAGCTCAGTTGGTTAGAGCCGCGGACTCATAATCCGTAGGTCGCGGGTTCGAGCCCCGCCCGCCCCACGTCAGAGGTGGTTGATGCATGACGTTTCAGTTCGCCGTAGCCGCCGGGGTTGGGGCCGGCCAAGCCATGCAACCGGCATCGTCGTCATGGAACTCACGCTCCCCCATCGCCGCATCGTCGCCGACGGGGGGACCGGTGGCCGGAAGGGCGTCGCGCCATCCCGGGCCGCGCCGACTCCTCCTCTGCCCGGCCGCTGGCATCATCTGCGATACCGGAGCCGAGGCATCGACACCCGGCTAGCATTCCGCTACATGCTTTCCGCGGGATCTGCGATGCGCACGCTGGTGGGCCGGTTGTCGGCGGCCGGCAGGCTGGCGGCTGCGGCGACGGCAGCCACGATTATCTGGATGCCGGCGGAGAGCGCGGCGGAATGCGAGCCCGGACAGTATTGGGAGCCGTTCACCAAGGCCTGCTACCCACTGGGCGTCGGGCCGCAGCCGCTGGCCTGTGAGCCCGGGCAGTGGTGGGATCCGAGCGGCAACATCTGCCGGCCGCTGGGCGTCGGGCCGCCGGGTGGGTGAGGGCCACCGGCCGTCGCGACGGCGGAACATCCCCGGCAACCGTGCATCACCGAGGAACTGAGCGGCCCAAGATAGCGCAAGACGTGAACAGAAAGACGTGAACAGAAAGCGGCGCGGACATGCCGTTTCGGCGTGCCGTCCGTGGTTCGCCGCGCCGGTCCGCCCGGCGCAGGCTATAACATCATGGTGAGTACACACTCTGTGAACCTGAGCCAGCAGGAAGCCGCGTTGATCGGCAAAAGCCATACCGCGGCTCTCGAGCGCATGGACGAGCAGCAGCTGAAGGAGCTGCAGAGCCGGCTCAGGACTGCGCGCGAGAAGAACTTCAGCCTGTTGCGGCGGCAGGGCGCGGCTCGGGTGGAAGCCGAAGGTGCGCGCGGTGCCGCCCAGCCGG
>NZ_JBMIOP010000154.1:0-5752 GCF_049197365.1 Mycobacterium sp. THU-M104 | reverse complement strand
TGTTCGACATCGTGCTGATCGCCCACGGCTGGGCGCTCAAGCACTGGCACTTCGGCCCGATCTACACCGTCGACGAATACATCCGGCTGCAAACCCGCCACGTGCTCAACGCGCTGCTCGTCGGGGAGGCACAATCGTGGGCGTGATGAGCTCTCGGACCGTTGCCGTTCTCGCCGCGTCGATACTGATCGCTGTCGCCGGCCCGGGCGCGGCGCATGCCGATCCCACCGCCACGCTGCCCCCGCTGACCTCCGGCGGCGGGCCGATCATCGGCGGCGGCGCCAGCGCCGGGATCGCGAAACAGCTGATCGACCTGGCCAACCCGGATATCCAGCAGGGCGACGGCACGGATGCCGCCAATTTCATCAGCGCCGCCGCCTCGGTCACCGACCATGAGCTGGCGGCCCCGTTCAGCCTGCTGCACCGGGCGCTGTCGTGCCAGAAGGACAACGCCGGGTTCGGTGCGCGGGCCTACCGGCGCGCCGACGGCACGTGGGGCGGCGCGATGCTGGTCGCCGCCAAGAGCAACGTCTCGAACGGCTCGAGCGGCGGCTCGAGCGGCGTCAACGACGCCAGCGTCGCGGCGTTCAAGCAGTGCGTCATGACCAACTGGCGCCGGGCCAGCGCGGGCGGGGAACACGCGATGTGCAACGGCAGTTGGGAGACCCCGACCTACGGCGACCTGCGCAAGGTCGAGACCTACTACATCCTGCTCGCCGGCACCTCCGCCGACTTCTGCGTCGACCTCAACGACACGCTCAAGGGCAACGCCCGCGGGTGGCCGTGATCGAGGATGAGGTATCCAGCCGGTCGACCGTTCTCCCTGAACTGATGCACTAGCGTCAGACGTATGCACACCACACTGCCACTGGGTGATGGCGTGCTGCCCGCGGTTGGGCCACGGCGGAGTCAAGGTCAAGAACGTCGCGCGTGCGGCGGGGTGAACTACGGGCGCACGACCGGCCGGTGTATCGGCTCGCGGCCCGGTGGCTGTGGCGGTCGCGGAAGCAGCGGTTCACGGGATCGAACCGGGACAGTCAGCGGCGAACACATTTTCAGGGTGAGCTCTTCCCCCGCGTGCCGAATCGTCAGCGTATCGCCGGGCCCGCCGTCGCGAAGCGTGTAGGTGGTGTCGGTGTGCGTGGCATCCACAATGAGCCGGAATCCTCTCCAGCGCAACCGGAAACGCAGCCGAGAGAAGGCATCGGGCAGGTTGGGGTCAAGTGCCAGCACGCCTTGGTCGTCGCGCAGGCCGCCGAAGCCCGCGACCAGCGCAATCCAGGCTCCGGCCAGCGACGCCATGTGGAGGCCGTCGCTGGTGTTGTGGTGCAGGTCGCGCAGGTCGATCAGGATGGCCTCGTTGGTGTAGTCGTGAGCCAGGTCCAGGTGTCCGACCTCGGCGCACAGCACCGCTTGGGTGCACGCCGACAGCGACGAGTCACGCACCGTGCGCCTCTCGTAGTAGTCGACATTGCGCGCCTTCTGTTCCGGGGTGAAGGCGTGGCTTTGCCAGTGCATCGCCAGGACCAGGTCGGCCTGCTTGATCACCTGCGCGGGGTACAGCCGCACGTAGGGTTCGTGAAGCAATAGCGGGTAGTTGTTGCGAACCGAGAATTCCCACTCGGCGAAAGTGGTGAAGCCTTCGCATTGTTGGTGCACGCCTAGTTCGTCGTCGTAGGGGATGTGCACGGCGTCGGCCGCATCACACCAGGCGGCCATCTCTTCTGTGGTCACACCCATCGCGTGTGCCTCTTCAGGATGACGGACGCAGGCCTCGGCGGCCGTGCGCAGGTTGTGCGCCGCCATCAGATTCGTATACACGTTGTCGCGGACGATCGCGGTGTATTCGTCGGGGCCGGTGACCCCATCGAGGTGCCAGACTCCGTGGCGGTCGTGATGCCCGAGTGAGAGCCAGAGCCGGGCCGTTTCGATCAGCACCTCAAGTCCGCACTCCTGTTCCAGTCGCAGGTCGCCAGTGACGACGCGGTAGTGCTCGAACGCCATCGCGATGTCGGCGTTTATGTGCCAGGCCGCTGTGCCTGCTGGCCAATAGCTTGAGCACGATTCGCCGTGGATCGTCCGCCACGGCAACCTTGCACCGTTAAGGCCGAGTTGGGCTGCGCGTTTTTTGGCAAGGTTCAAGGTCGATGCCCGCCATCGCAATGCGTCCGCGACCGCCCGTGGTGCGGTGTAGGTGAGCATCGGAAGGACGAACATCTCCGTGTCCCAGAAAGTATGCCCGTCGTAGCCGGAGCCGGTAAGCCCCTTTGCTGGGATGGAGCGGCGTTCGGCGCGGGCGCTGGCTTGCAGCACGTGAAACATTCCGAACCGCACCGCCTGCTGGCATTCGGCGCCGCCTTCGACCTCGACGTCGGCGCTATCCCAAAATTCGTCGAGGTAGGCGCGCTGGGCCTCAAGTAGCCCCTGCCATCCGCTATAGCGCGCGCCGGTCAGTGCTGCGCCGACCTGATCGTGCAGCGCCGGTCGCGAACGCAGGCTCGACCATCCGTACGCCAGGTACTTGACGATGCGCAGCTTCTGCCCCGGGCGCAGTCCGCAGATGACGGTGGTGCGGGCAAGGTCGTCACGCGCATCGGTGGTGACCTCGACCCGCCCCGGCACCTCGACCTCGTGGTCCATCGCAACCGCCATCATGAGGGCGCTCGCTTTGGTCCGGTGCAGAAGCAGTGCGCCGTAGCCGCTCTGCTCGTGCTCGACGGCTTCTAGCGGACGCTTCAAGACAGCTGCCACCCGCGGATCCCCCGTAGACTGCGGGACATCCTCATTGGCGACTAGTTCGGATTGGACCGTAATCCGAGTGAATTCGTCTAGCGCTTCGACCAGATACTCGATGGCCGCGACGCTGCGCTGGGCCAGCGAAACCAGCCGGGTCGAGCGCACTTTCACCCGCTTGCCTGCCGGGGATCGCCACTGAGCATGGCGAATCAACGTCCCATCCCGAAAGTCGAGAACCCGCTCGTGATCGAGCACTTCGCCATGGCGGACGTCGAACGGCTCGTCGTCGACCAGCAATCGCATGAGCTTGCCGTTGGTGACGTTGACGACCGTTTGGCCGGCTTCCGGGTATCCATAGCCGGCCTCCGCGTGGGGCAGCGGGCGGACCTCGTAAAAACCGTTCAAGTAGGTGCCCGGAAGGCCGTAGGGTTCACCCTCATCGAGGTTACCGCGCAACCCGATATGTCCGTTTGACAATGCGAACAGTGACTCCGACTGTGCCAGCAGGCTCAGGTCGAGCCGGGACTCGCGGACCTGCCAAGGTTCGACGGGAAAAACATCTTCGTTAACCACTAACATGCCTTCAGCAACTCGAGGAGATCAGTCATTACGTTCGTCGGAACGGAACACACGTGATGTCGCGCCGACTGCCGCCAGGCGTTGTGAGGCGGCGCCACGCGGGGCAAATTCGGAAGGGCGGCGGTGGATTACAGCCACAACGGCGACGGCAGGTATGGATAGATCCGGACAGGAAACCGACGATATAAGCCGCGGGAGGGCGCGGGTCTTCGATCATTACGTCACTTATCCTTTGGTGTCTATGTCTTCGAAAAAGTTAGACTTATCGCATCTTTCGCGTCCTGGCCGAACAGCATTGTAGGGTCTTACCACGTCGAAAAGGTATCCCCAGGTATCGCGGGCGGCGGCGAGCGTGGCCTCGTCACCGTCACTGATACTTTGGTGATCTTGACTGGCTATGGCCACCAATGCATCCGCTAAACTCAGTGCACCTACGCTATGGCTCTTCGCGGTGCGTGCAATCTCCATGAAAGCCTGGTTGGGGTTGTAGCTGCGCAGCGCGATGAGTATTCCCTCTGCAATATCGAGAATCCGCGCTCCCGAGCGTCGAACATCCTTGGAGCGGGCCGGTGTGTCTCGTCGCAAGGCGCTGATTGGCGGTGCGACGTCATTGGCGGTGTTGCCGCTGGGGGGGAGTTCAGCTGCGTTCATGTTGATGAGAATCCTCTCTGTTATCGCCCCGATTGTGGTGGGTGGCACGTGAATTTCCTTGCTGCCTAGCGGTGTTGTCCAGGCCGATCGGTTCGCGGCGTTATTCGGGCCGCCGTACGCGGCTTGCGGTCTTTATCAAAAGTGGTGCTTTTTGCCTTGGGCCAGGGTGACGGTAGTGGGACCGTTCTGTCGAGCAGTCTCACCGACCTGAGAATGTCGCTGGTCAGCTCAATAGGTGCGCCACAAGTCAGGCAGTTCGGCCGTTGCCCCCGCGAGTTAAGACGTGCTACGTGCCAACTGGTCGATTTCCGCAACTTCGCCAAGCACATCCCGCACAAAATCTCAATCACGTTGCCCGCCAGGTTGGTCGCGTCACTGGAGCAGTGGTCCACGGCATGGAGTTCCACAACGTATGCGGCCGTTCGAGTGCAGCCCTGTCCGTTCTGACAGGTGATCGAAGTCCAGTCCAAGGCCCCGGGGTCACATGGAAGAGCGTCGAGCTGCTCTGGAGCAGTCTCCGTAAGCATGTGGGGGGCTTCCCCAGACGGCTGCGCCGACGTGGACATCCGGTTTTCCGAACCGCGTTGTCGCGCCACGCGTGGCGTTTGCACCCTGTTTTCGGAGGAGCTTTGATGCGCGACCGCCTCAGCACCCGGGCGCGATGAGCGCGGAGCGCGATACATGACCACACCGTTGTCAAGTGCCTTGTAGAGAAGCTTGATCAACTGAATCTTGGCGATGGCGAGGTATCCGATAGCAACTGCCAGCGAAACACTGGCCCATGCCCCAGCGGAGAGCCAGTGCACGCAGCATCTGAATATCTGCAGCGAATGCAATTTCTGTCCTCCGTGACTCTGCATGCTGGCGGTTGAGATCTACTGTCAAATATCCGTGCCGCAAAAGGATTGAGGTAGACGATTGATCTCTGTGGAGGCACAAATGATTTTTGTACAGCTCACCTAACTGGTTAGCCTGTGCGCATGATTGTCGTGCGGTCCACCTGATGCCCGGCGGCCGCCTCGGCGATGGTGACTTTCTGGCGCACCAGCTGCAACCAGATCTCGTACTTTTGCGACGGCGACAAAACCGCTACGGGCGGCGGGGCGACCGGTCGCCCCCAGAGTTTGCTTCGGACATGGCCAGATCCTCCAAGAGGGTTCGGAGAACCCATCGGATGTTGTCTGATCGACACACCGATCTCTATCGCGAAGTCAGACGCAAACCAGCACCGGTCTCGGCGTGGGGAATCGTGTCGTCGATGTCGCAGCACATCGCGGGCCGCTCACAGCCCGGCGCCCGACGCGTCAGATCCCGACACGTCCGCCCGCGTCGTACGGTAGTGGTGCGCCGCACACGGCCGGCACCGGGTGCTGTGGGGCGAGGTCAGCGCGATCGACCTCACGGCCAAGACGGTGACGTCGCACCTGATGGGCATCGAAACGGTGACACCCTACGACAGCCTGATCGTTGCCGCCGGCGCCCAGCAGTCCTACTTCGGCCACGACGAGTACTTGCGCCGGACCCACCGGCGTCGAATTGGCCGGCGAGATCGTTCAGCTCGCCGAACGCACCCTGGCCGGGGCATATCGCACCATCGAACCCAGCGACTGCCGAGTCATCCTGCTCGACGCCGCGCCCGCGGTGCTCCCGCCGATGGGCGACAAGCTGGGTCTCATCGCGCAGCGCCGCCTGGAGAAGATGGGAGTCGAGATCCAGCTCAACACGATGGTGACCGCGGTCGACTACCGGGGCGTCACGATCAAGGAGAAGGACGGCGGCGAACGGC
>NZ_JBMIOP010000096.1:0-4933 GCF_049197365.1 Mycobacterium sp. THU-M104 | reverse complement strand
AAGTAGCGCTGAGCACAGTCTCGACGCCGCCAGCGCAGACTCGGCACCAGCGGCGTCTGGGAACAACCCCCGACGAACTTACGGGCGAGACCACTAGTCATAGGCCGGCGTCCAGATGCTGTCGAGGATGGCCTGACGGATGTCGTCATGCGTCTTGCGTGCCACCCCGTCGTCGACGGCCGCGCGGTAGACCGCCTCGGCGACAGCCGTGGAGATGGTGCGCAGGTTCTTGATTTCGGGCAGCAGCGAATCGCCCCGATTCGCCGGACATGCCTGGTGCACAACGGCTTCCGCGGCGGCCCGCAGCATTTTCGTGGTGACCAGCCTGGCTCCGGCGACGACGATGCCCAGCCCGATCCCCGGGAACACCAACACGTTGTTGGCCTGCCCGATCCGGTAGGTCGTGCCGTCGTATTCGACGGGCGAAACCGGTGTGCCGGTGGTCACCAGGGCGCGGCCCTTCGACCACTCGAGCACGTCGCCCGGCATGGCTTCCATGCGGGAGGTGGGGTTGGACAGTGGGAAGATCATGGGGCGTTCGCACGACGCCGTCATCGCCTCGACGACCTGGCGGGTGAACGCCCCTGACACCGCCGAGCAGCCCAGCAACAAGTTGGGGGACGCGAGCGCGATCGTGTCGACCAATCCCACCCGCTCGTCGGCGGCCACGCCCAGCTCGTGGCGGTTCTTGGCGTAGGGTCGCTGGAAATCCCGCAGGTCATCCATGTCGTCGAACAGCAGGCCCTGCTTGTCGATCGGCCAGATCTGCGACTCCGCTTCCTCGACGGTGGCGCCGGCGGCGACAATCGCGTCCCGGATCTGATCGGCGACGCCGATGCCGGCCGTCCCGGCCCCGAAGACGATCGTCTTGTGTTCGCGCATCGGGGTCCCGGTGACGCGGCACCCCCCGTGCACGGCCGCCACGACGACCGCGCCGGTTCCCTGGATGTCGTCGTTGAACACGCAATACCGGTCGCCGTAGGTCTGCAGGATGTTGCGCGCGTTCGACGGCCCGAAGTCTTCGAAATGCAGGATTGCGTTCGGGAACAGCCGGTGCGCGGTCTCGATGTAGCGTTTGACGAAATCGTCGTATTCGGCGCCGCGCCGCCGGGGATGACGGTTGCCCAGGTAGAACGGGTCGGCCAGCAGTTGCTCGTTGTCGGTGCCGACGTCCAGCGACACCGCCAGGCAGCGGCGGGGGTCGATGCCGGCGCCGGCGGTGTACAGCGCCAGCTTGCCCACGGCGATCTGGATCCCCCCCACGCCCCAGTCGCCGATACCCAGGATCGCCTCGGCGTCGGTGCACACGATCAAGTCGACGCCGTCAGGCCCCAAGCCGAAGGTGTCGAACGCGGCCTCGATCTCGTCCGGCTCGTCGATGCTGAGGAAAAGGCCCCGCTGTCCTCGGTATTCGTCGGAGAAACGCTGGATGGCCTCACCGACGGTGGGGGTGTAGACCACCGGCATCAACTCGGGCAGATGGTCTTCGAGCACCTTGAAGTACAGGACTTCGTGGCGATAGTGCAGCTGCTCCAGCAGCAGATTGCGGCCCAAATCCGTTGCCAGGCTTTGTACTTGCTGCCACACGCGATGGGCTTGCTGGTCGAGCGTGAGCACCGCCGAGGGCAACCGGCCGGTCAACCCCAACTGCCGTCGCTGCGCGTGGGTGAAGCCGACCCCCCGGTTCAGGCTCGGTGCGGACAGCGCCGCCGGGACTCGCGGCGTGCAGGGATCGCTCATGGCATCCTTCCTTCGGGGGCCTGCCGCCCCAGACCACGGTAACGCCGCTCGCGGTGGGCCGCCCCGCGCGCGGTCTAAATGGAGAAGTCCTCGCCGTGCCAGACCCCGGCTTCGGGCGGGCGGATGACGCGCCCACTCTGCTGCCCGTCACCGAGGGCCTCCAGCTTGGCGACCCGGGTCAGCAGGGATTGCAGGCTGACGCCGACGAGATCGGGCATCATCGAGTCGTCCGGGCTGCCGCGGCCCGGGCGGCTGATCGCCTGCCCAGGCACCCCGACGACCACCGCGCTCGACGGAACTGGCTTGACCACCACGGCGTTCGCGCCGATGCGGCTGTCGTCGCCGATCTTGATCGCGCCCAGTATCTTGGCCCCGGCGCCGATGGTCACGCGGTCGCCGATCGTGGGGTGGCGTTTGCCGGTGTCGGCGCCACTGCCGCCGAGGGTGACGCCGTGGTACATCGTGACGCCGTCGCCCACCTCGGCTGTTTCCCCGATCACCACACCGGTGGCGTGGTCGATGAACAACCCGGAGCCGAGGTGGGCGCCGGGGTGGATGTCGACGCCGGTCAGGATGCGGGTCAACTCGGCCAGAGCCCGCGCGGTCACCCTGGCGCCGCGTTTCCACAGCCAGTGGCTGATCCGGTGGCCCCAGATGGCATGCACACCCGGGTAGGCGAAGATCACCTCGAGCGTCGTCGGCGCGGCCGGGTCGCGCTCCCGAGCGGCCCGGATGTCGTTGCGCAGGGCAGCGAGCATGGCTAGTCCGCCACGTCCGCGAACAGCGGTGTGCTCAGATACCGTTCGCCGAAACTCGGGAGCAGCGTGACGACGAGCTTGCCGGTGTTCTCCGGCCGGTGGGCCACCTGTACGGCGGCTGCCACCGCAGCGCCCGAGGAGATGCCGGCGAGCAGCCCCTCTTCGCGTGCCAGGCGCCGGGCCATGGTGATTGAGTCCTCGTCGCCGACGGCGATCACTTCGTCGATCAGGTCCATGTCCAGTACCGGTGGGACGAAGCCGGCGCCGATGCCCTGGATGGGGTGAGGCCCCTTCTGCCCGCCGGACAGCACCGGCGACGCAGCCGGCTCCACCGCGATGATCTGAATGGACGGCTTGCGCTCCTTGATGGCCTGGGCCACGCCGGTGATGGTGCCCCCAGTGCCCACCCCGGCCACGAAGATGTCGACCTCGCCCGCGGTGTCACGCCAGATCTCCTCCCCGGTGGTGGCCCGATGCACGGCCGGATTGGCGGGGTTCTCGAACTGCTGCGGCACGAAATACCGCTGGTCGGTCTTGGCGAGTTCCTCGGCCTTGGCGATGGCGCCCGCCATGCCGTCGGCGCCGGGCGTCAGCACGAGTTCGGCGCCGTAGGCGCGCAGCAGCATCCGCCGCTCGACGCTCATCGTCTCGGGCATGGTCAGCACGCACCGGTATCCCCGCGCGGCACACACCATCGCCAGCGCGATGCCGGTGTTGCCGCTCGTCGGTTCGAGGATGATCGTGTCCGGTTTGATCAGGCCCGCGAGTTCGGCCGCGTCGATCATGGCCACGCCGATACGGTCCTTGACGCTGTTGGCCGGGTTGAAGAACTCCAGCTTGGCCACGACGTCGGCGACGGCGCCCTCGCTGACCCGGCGCAGCCGGACCAGCGGCGTGCCCCCCACCAGCTGCGTGATGTCGTCGGCGATGCTCATGTGCCCTCCTCAAAGGTGCGCCGGACACGCCGGCCAATCCCTTGGTGAGATCCGTGAAATGCGGTCATCGGTGGTCGGTCTTCCTGGAGAGTGACGCGCGTCCGGTGCCGCCCCGGCGAACCCTCGGACCCGCCGGTATCCGGCGCCGGACGCACACAACAGTTGAGCGTCGGAAAGCGTCAGGAAATCAACAACAACAGTCCACAGCGGGACGGCGCGTAAGGGCGAAGCGCGGCTGTCTGGCCTGTTGCATAGCCCCACTATAGGACAACTGCCCTGTTCGCCGGTCCGGCTCATCCGCGCCTTCACCTCGCCCCGAAGCTCGATCACCGCCTACGGGTCTAAACCGGGTCAACCGCCGGTCAATTCCGCTCAGGGCGCGGATGGATCACAAGGGGTGGCGGCGGCGGCGCTCAGCGACCTGCCGTAGGCCGGGGTTGGGCGAGCCCCTCGTCCCGGACCAGGGGACAGTCGTCGCCGCGGGCGCACCGCCTGCGGCCGTCGTCGAAGCGGCACGCGATCTGGGTGTCCCGCCGGCGCAGCAGGTGCTGCAGGTAGACCTTGTCACGCTGGTTTCTGGAAAACACCAAATCCAGGTCGACGGGCAGCCCCGCCCAGTCGACCCGCTCGCGAGTGGTACCGAGCCGCAGCCGGCACTGCGGCGGGCAGAAGTGTTCGGGGGCCCCTTCGGGTCCGACACAATCCCGAGCCATGCTTCCGGCACTCCTCTGACCCGTGCAATCCGGCAAGACACCCGCAATCCGACAAGAAAATGGTGCGGCGACGATGTTTCGGCGGCGGGTGCGCGACGTTTCGGTCGCATTACGCATCTCGCGGCGGCGCGCGAGATCTCAGTAGACGTCGCGGTGGTAGCGCTTGTCGGCGCTCAGCGCGCGCACGTATGCCCGGGAGGCGTCGTGGTCGAGCCTGCCGTGCTCGGCCGCGATGTCGCTGAGCGCACGGTCGACGTCCTTGGCCATCGGGTCGGCGTTCCCGCAGACATACACCTGCGCGCCGTCCTGCAACCAGCGCCGCAGCTGGGCGCCGCGGTGGCGCATCAGATGCTGGACGTAAACCTTCTCGCGCTGGTCGCGGGAGAACGCCAGATCCAGCTCGGTGAGGAATCCGTCCGCACGCATCGCCTCGATCTCGTCGCGGTAGTAGAAGTCGGTGGCGGCGTGGCGTTCCCCGAAGAACAGCCAGTTGGGTCCGGTGTAGCCCAGTGCGCGGCGCTCCTGCAAAAAGCCCCGGAAGGGAGCGATCCCGGTTCCGGGTCCGATCATGATCATCGGCGTGTGGGGATCGGCCGGAGGCCGGAAATTACTGGAAGGCCTTACAGACAAAGCGATCTGGTCGCCAGGTGAGCGGTCAGCCAGGTAGGTTGAACACACGCCGTGGCGTTGGATCCCCTGGAAGTTGTACCGGACGGGGGAGACCGTCAAATGGACTTCGTGCGGACTTTCCTTGGGGCTGGAGGAGATCGAATACAGCCGCGGCTGA
>NZ_JBMIOP010000141.1:0-1217 GCF_049197365.1 Mycobacterium sp. THU-M104 | reverse complement strand
TGCCCGCGTGCGCGCACGGCGATGACGGCCGACGTCTTCGGCCCCGGCCCCGAGATAGCGGAAGGGCAGATCGATCCGCTCTCGCCGGATCACGTGGCCACCCTGGTCCAGTTCCTGTCGTCGCCGGCGGCCGCGGAGGTCAACGGTCAGGTGTTCATCGTCTACGGTCGCCAGGTGACGCTCGTGTCGGCGCCCACTGCCGAGCACAGGTTCAACGCTGACGGGCCGGCGTGGAACCCCGCCGAACTCAGCACGACGTTGGGAGAATACTTTGCCGGGCGTGATCCCGAGCAGAATTTCGCGGCCGTCGGATTGATGGAGCAGTAGCGGGAGATATGATCGGGCTCACACCCGAGCCGCGAGTGACCGAAGGGCGGGCAAAGGCGACGCGCAGGCTTTGCCGCACGCAGCGAAGGGGAGCACCAGGTTGATCCAGCAGCTTGCGGTTCCCGCCCGCGCTGTCGGGGGATTCTTCGAGATGTCGATCGACACCGCGCGTGCGGTCTTCAGGAGGCCGTTCCAAGTCAGTGAGTTCCTGGACCAGACGTGGATGATCGCCCGCGTGTCGCTGGTACCGACCCTGCTGGTGTCCATCCCTTTCACGGTTCTGGTGGCGTTCACGCTGAACATCTTGCTGCGCGAAATCGGCGCGGCCGACTTGTCTGGCGCCGGAACGGCTTTCGGCACCATTACCCAGCTCGGCCCGGTGGTGACCGTTCTCGTCGTGGCCGGCGCCGGCGCCACCGCGATCTGTGCCGACCTGGGGGCCCGCACCATCCGCGAGGAGATCGACGCGATGCGGGTGCTGGGCATCGACCCGATCCAAAGGCTGGTCTTACCAAGGGTTTTGGCGTCGACCCTGGTCGCCCTGTTGCTCAACGGTTTGGTGGCCGCCATCGGTTTGTCCGGTGGTTATGTGTTCTCCGTCTTCTTGCAGGGCGTGAACCCGGGCGCCTTCATCAACGGCCTTACCGTGCTGACCGGGTTGCGCGAGTTGGTGCTTTCCGAAGTCAAAGCGCTGTTGTTCGGCGTGATGGCCGGGCTGGTCGGGTGTTACCGCGGCCTGACCGTCAAAGGGGGGCCCAAGGGTGTCGGCAACGCCGTCAACGAAACCGTCGTCTACGCGTTCATCTGTCTGTTCGTCATCAACGTGGTGACGACCGCGATCGGCGTGCGGATCTCGGCCAAGTGACGACGCGATGAGCTACGACGTCACC
>NZ_JBMIOP010000139.1:0-9011 GCF_049197365.1 Mycobacterium sp. THU-M104 | reverse complement strand
CCTGGCAACGCATCCGCGCCGCCTTCCCCTGACCACCGCAAACCCGCCCCGACGACCCGAAAGACCCACCGGCCATAGGAAAGCCCGCCCACCCCGGCGACACGGGACGACCAAACACACCCCAAGCCCAAAATCGCTATCGCTCAGCGATCTTCATGGCTCAGCACCCCCGAACCCCACCCGCACGAAAAATCGAGGCTAACCTTGCAGGTCTCAGTTTGGTCACAGACGCGTGCAGGTTCGGGTTCGGCCGCACCACCACGAGACACCGAAGGTTGCCATGGAATTCCGCGTTTTCGTCGAGCCGCAGCAGGGCGCCCGTTACTCCGACCAGCTCGCCGTCGCCCGCGCCGCCGAACAACTCGGCTTCGCGGCCTTCTTCCGCTCCGACCACTACGTGGCGATGAGCGGCGACGGTCTGCCCGGACCGACCGATTCCTGGGTGACGCTGGGCGCCCTCGCACGCGAGACGTCGAGCATCCGGCTGGGCACCCTGGTGAGCTCCGCGACGTTCCGTTACCCGGGACCGCTGGCAGTCGCGGTGGCCCAGGTCGACGAGATGAGCGGCGGGCGCGTCGAACTGGGCCTGGGCAGCGGCTGGTTCGGGAAGGAACACCAGGCCTACGGCATCCCGTTCCCGCCGCTGCGGGAGCGCTTCGACCGGCTCGCCGAACAGCTGGCCATCGTCACCGGGTTGTGGACCGCCGAACCGGGCACGACGTTCGACTACTCCGGCGAGTACTACCGGATCGCCGGTTCACCGGCTCTGCCCAAGCCGGTCCAGCGTCCGCACCCGCCGATCGTGATCGGCGGCCTGGGCGCCAAACGCACCCCGCGACTGGCCGCGCGGTACGCGGCCGAGTTCAACGTGCCGTTCCAGCCGCTGAACGCCGCCCGAGCGCAGTACGGGCGGGTGGCCGAGGCAGTCGCCGCGGCGGGCCGGCCGGCCGACTCGATCGTCTACTCGGCCGCGTTCGTGGTCGGCGCCGGACGCGACGACGCCGAGGCCGCCCGGCGCGCCGCCGCGATCGGCCGCGACGTCGACGAGCTGCGCTCCGAGAGCCCGCTGGCCGGCACGCCCGGCGAGATCGTCGAGAAGCTGGGGGCGTGGCACGACATCGGCGTGCGGCGCGTCTACGCCCAGCTGCTCGACCTCTCCGACCTGGAGCACCTGGAGTTGTTGGCGGGCGCGGTCATCCCCCAGTTGCGCTGACCCGGCGCCCGCGGTGGTCGGGGGCCCCGCCGTCGCGACCGAGCGCAACAGCCCGGCGCGTTGGCCCCCGCCGCGGATCGGGTAACCGACCGCGGTCGCGCGATATATCAACTGGCTTGATATTCAATCAGGTTGCTTGATATAAAGGGGTCATGTCGCAACCAACTCGAGAAATGTTCGAATCCGCCTACCGGGGCGAGGCCCCGGAAATGGGTGAGGGCAACCGGCCGCCGTGGAGCATCGGCGAGCCGCAGCCCGAGATCGCGGCGCTCATCGCCGCCGGAAAGTTCCACGGCGACGTGCTCGACGCCGGCTGCGGTGAGGCGGCGGTGTCGCTGTACCTGGCCGAGCGCGGGTTCACCACGGTGGGCCTGGACCAGTCCCCCACCGCCATCGCCCTGGCCCGCGAGGAGGCCGCCCGACGCGGCCTGAGCAACGCCACGTTCGAGGTCGCCGACATCAGTGCCTTCACCGGCTATGACGGCCGGTTCGGCACGATCGTCGACTCCACGCTGTTCCACTCGTTGCCGGTCGGGCTGCGCGCGGGCTACCAGCGCTCGATTGTGCGCGCCGCGGCGCCGGGCGCGTCCTACTTCGTGCTGGCCTTCGACCGCGCGGGGATGCCGGCCGACGGCCCGGTCAACCCGGTCACCGAAGCCGAACTGCGCGAGGCGGTTTCCCCGTACTGGGTGGTCGACGAGATCCGGCCGGCACGCATCCACGCCAACCTGCCCGAGAACGTGATGAAGAACCGCGAGTCGTTCGTCGTTGTCGACACCCGCGACGAGGGCAACGGCCGCAAATCGATGCGGGCGTGGCTGCTGTCCGCGCACCTCGGGTAGCCGGCCCGCCCGATTGCCCGCCCCGAAAGCGGGTACCTGCCCGGAAGTAATTCCGTTACGGGGAAAGTAATGGCGGTGGAGCATGGTGGAACGTCGGGTGCGTATCGGAGTGGTGTTCCCCCAGACCGAGCTCGGCGGCGAGCCCGCGGCCGTGCGCGCCTACGGCCGGCGCGTCGAAGAGCTCGGGTTCACCCACATCCTGGCCTACGACCACGTGGTGGGTGCCGACCCGCGGGTGCACCGCGACTGGCAGGGCCCCTACGACATCGACTCGACGTTTCACGAGCCGTTCGTCATGTTCGGATACCTGGCCGCGGTGACATCGCTGGAGCTCGTGACCGGCATCATCATCCTGCCGCAGCGGCAGTCGGTGCTGGTGGCCAAGCAGGCCGCCGAAGTCGACCTGCTCACCGAGGGGCGCGTCCGGCTGGGAGTGGGTCTGGGCTGGAACGCCGTCGAGTACGAGGCCCTCGGCGAGAATTTCCGCGACCGCGGCAGGCGCGCGGAGGAACAGGTCGAGCTCATGCGCAGGCTGTGGACCGAACGCTCGGTCACGTTCTCGGGGAGGTAGCACACCGTGACCGCGGCGGGGCTGGCCCCGCCGCCCACCCAACGACCGATCCCGGTGTCGGCGCGGCCTCCGACCGCGCCTACGAACGCGCCGGACGCGTCGCTGACGGCTGGTTCCCGATGCCGGAACCCGGCCCCGAGCTCGACCGCGCACGCGAGCAGGTCAACGCCGCGGCGGCGGCCGCGGGCCGCGACGTCGGCACCCTCGGCATGGAGGGGCGGATCAGCTGGACCGGCGACCCGGACAAGGTCGCCACCGCCCTCAAGGCATGGAAGGCCGCCGGCGCGACCCACGTCTCGGTGAACACCATGAACGCCGGCCTGGCCGCCGTCGACGAGCACCTCGCGGTCCTCGAACGCGTCGCCGCCGACCTGCAGTAGCGCCGGCGCACCCCGCGCACCGGTATGCTTAATTCAACTAAGTAATTGACCAGCCGCGGAGAGGCGTTCGTCGTATGAGCCGCACGGAGAATGACACCTGGGATCTCGCGTCCAGCGTCGGCGCCACCGCCACGGCGGTCGCCGCGTCGCGCGCGACCGCGTCCCAGGGCCCGGACGCACTGTTGAACGACCCGTGGGCGGACCCGCTGGTCCGCGCGGTCGGCATCGACACGTTCATCAAGCTCCTCGACGGCGAGCTGCAGCGCGCCGACGATCCCCTGCTCAACCGCCGGGCCATGAACGAACAGATCACCGTGCGCACCCGGTTCTTCGACGACTTCTTCATTCAGGCGGGCGGCTCCGGCATAAGGCAGGCGGTGATCCTGGCGTCCGGGCTCGACACCCGGGCTTACCGGCTGCCGTGGCAGGCGGGCACCGTGGTCTACGAGATCGACCAGCCCGCGGTGATCGAATTCAAGACGCAGACGCTGGCCGGGTTGGGCGCCGAGCCCGCCGCGCAGCGGCGCACCGTGGCGATCGACCTGCGCGACGACTGGCCGGCGGCGCTGCAAGCGGCCGGCTTCGACGCCGGGCAGCCCACGGCGTGGAGCGCCGAAGGCCTGCTGGTGTATCTGCCGCCCGAGGCGCAGGACCGCCTGTTCGACAACATCGCGGCGCTCTCGGCGGCGGGCAGCCTGATCGCCACCGAACACCTGGACCTGCGGCGCATCCCGTCGGACTGGGCACAGAAGCTCACCGAGCGGTCGCGGCGCCTGGGCTCCAACATCGACCTGGCCGAGTTGTTCTACACCGGCGACCGCAACACCGCCGCCGAGTACCTGGGCGGCCACGGCTGGCAGGTCGACATCCGAACGACCGAGCAGGCCTACGCCGAGAACGGCTTCGCGCTGCCGGACGACGACCTGGCGTCGTTCGGCGACGCGTCCGGCTACCTGACCGCGACCCTGGCCTGACACTCTCGACCGGCACCGGGCGGATCGGGCTACTTCCAGGCGAACACCGGTTGTTCCAGTTCGTCAACCGGGTCGTGGCGCCCTTCCAGGCCCAGCCACCGCAGTTGCAGCAGCACCGCACCCGTCGGCGCGTGGATGAGGTCATTGCCCAACGGGATCTGTACGACCGGGCGGGGACTTTCCGGGATGGAGACGAACCGCGGCGAGTCGTCGCGTAGCAGTTGGTGCAGCCCCACCCGGTAGACCGCGACCACCTCCTCGGGCGCCGGTCGCGGATCGAGCCGGCCGCCACCCCAGATCACCACCGGGGTGATCACATAGCCCGACCGCGTCGGGTAGTCGTCGAGCAGCCCCAGCACGGCCGACTCGGGCAGCGCGATGCCGACCTCCTCGTGCAGCTCCCGCAGCGCGGCGTCGACCGGCGTTTCACCACGGTCGAGGCGGCCGCCTGGCAGGGCCCACTGTGCCGAATGTGACGACAGCCGAATAGCCCTGCGGCACAGCAGGAACGCGGCACCACCCGAGACGTCGACCATGCGGCCGTCGAGGTTGGCCTCCGGCATGGGCCGCCCGCCGATCCACTCGTCCACCGGTGCCGGATCCACCCGGTCCTCGCCGGCCTCGGAGTCGACGAGTACCACCGCGACGGCCGCGCGCCGCTTGCTCGGGTCGGCCACGGTGCGGCGCTCGTGATGAGCCACGTGCGCACGGATCCGTTCCCGCAGTGCGTCGTCGTAGCCGATGGTCACCGCTCGACCCTATCGTTCTCAGCCCTTGCCCCGGCCGAAATAGAGCTCCTGGGTGGCAATGCAGACCAGTTGGCCGGCGCGGTTGTACATGGTCGACGTCGCAAGCCCGCGCCCCGCGACCCCGCTGGGCGAAACCTGATCGGAGAGCACCCAATCGGACACGTCGACCGGGCGGTGAAACCACAGCGCGTGGTCGATCAGCGCGTTGAAGATGGTCGGCGGCGTGGCACGCCGCATCGCGAGCGCGGTCTCGAGCATCGTCGTCCCGGAGAGATAGGTCAGCAGGCAGCAGTGCAGCATCTCGTCGTCCGGCACGGGTTCGGTTGGCCGCCACCACATGCGGATACGCGGCGAGGGTGTGGGCGCCTCGATGGAGAGCCGCGGCGGTGCATCGACGTAGCGAAGCTCGAACGGCGCTTTCCTGACCCAGTGCCCGCCCAGCTCGTCGGCATAGGCGGCCAGCTGCTCCTGCACCGGCGACAGCGTGTCCGGGTCGGGCACCTCGGGCATCGGCTGCTGGTAGTCGAGCGATTCGACCGGCACGCTGAACGACGCGAGCGCCTCCAGCAGGATCTGGCCATCCTGACGCGCGGTGACCTGCCGGGTCGAGAGCGTGCCGCCGTCGCGTGCCACGTCGACGTGCAGGTCGACCGGCAGCCGGGCGTCCCCGGCGCGCACGTAGTAGACGTGGACGCTGTGCGGCGTGCGGCCGGGCGCGGTCAGCCCGGCCGCCATCAGCGCCTGCCCGGCGATATGTCCGCCGACGATGTGGTGCGCCGGGTTGTCCAGCTGGGCGGCGACGAAATGCCGGTCGTCTTTGCGGTCGACCCGCAACGTGGCGATGACCTCGGCCAGGGACGGCGAACGGTAGGTCACCCTGGCATCATGCCGCAGGCCGCCGGACCGCCGGCATGGTGACCGGCGTGAACACATATCCGTCATGTGTCCACACGCCGGCCCGAGACGCCAGACGCGTGCCGGGCGCCCTGCTGGGCACCCGCAACGACGCCATCGCCGCGCAATCGTGCCGGCGACCGGCTACGAGTTGTGGACCGATCCCGAAACCTACTGCCCTGGAAACATTCTGGGCGCCGACGGCTTCGGCCTTGCCCGTGACTACCGCTGAAACGTCCCGGTTCCGGTGAAGGCTCGGGCTAGACGGCATGGGCAGGCTGGCGCGCCAGCTGGTACCGCACCCCGAGGGCCGCCAACCCGCTCGTCACCCCGAGGATGAACGCCAGTGGTTGACGACGACCACCGCGTCGGATTGCACGTGAGCACCGTGCCACGGCCGGGTATCGGCGCGGTGATCAGTCGACCAACTCGTCGCGACGCGTCCGGGTTGACCGCCGCCGCGGGGCAGCTCCTGAGTGTGAACGTCCGGACACGACATGCCGACGAGGCGTCGTGGGATACACGGTCGGAGCCGTGGTTTGGCCTAATAGCCCAAACCGTCGTCGGCCAGGTAGGTGACCGAGTACCACCGCCCGGCCGGCGAGGTGCCGGCGTCGTATTCCTCGGTCACGTTCACTCCCTCCAGACGCACATCCGTCAGACTCGGATTTTGCGCGCGGATATGGTCTTCGAGCGCGGCACGCAGCGCCTCGCCGCTGAGGGTGGTGTCCGCAAGCGCCCGTCCCTCGTGCCTCGCCCAACTCACGGACTACATCTTGCCCCGCCTTCGCGTTGCCCCGCCGGGGGCCGCGACGAACTGGGGTTCGGAGGTTCGCGCACGGCTCGTGCCGGGATTGGTCCGCCGGAGCCGGGCCGGGCCGCGGCGGCATCGGGAACAAACCGCCGAACCGGAACGGACCGCGTTGCCGCGGTCACCGCACGCTAGTGTGCTGTGGTCGGCCTCCGCGAACAGACCGGTAGAAAAGTTGGGCACTCCATGACCGCAACAACAGAAGACTCGCTGCTCGAATCACGGGTCGGCCATTACTACGAAATGGACGGCACCTATTTGGTGGGCCGCGAAAAGGTCCGTGAATATGCCCGTGCAGTGCAGGACTATCACCCGGCACATTGGGACGTTGCCGCCGCTGCGGGCCTGGGGTACGCAGACCTGGTGACGCCGATGACGTTCACCTCGGTGCCGGGAATGAACTGCAACCGCCGCATGTTCGAATCGGTCGTCGTCGGTTATGACACCTACATGCAGACCGAAGAAGTCTTCGAGCAGCACCGCCCGATCGTGGCCGGCGACGAACTGCGTGTCGACGTCGAATTGTCTTCGGTGCGCAGGTTCGCCGGCAGACACCTGATCACCGTGACCAACACCTTCACCGACATCGCCGGCGAGCGGGTACACACCCTGCACACCACCGTCGTCGGCGTCACCGCCGAGGACGTCGACCCGGCGATCAAGACGGCCGTCCCGAATATCATGATGCATGACGTCGACCTCCTCGCTGTCGGCAAATCCGATGCCGACTACCGCAAGACCGTCCGTCCCGAGAGGGAGGTTCGGATCGCCGACGAAGGCACGGCCCGCACGCCGGGGACGGGGTCGTTCGACGACCTGAAGGTCGGCGATGAGCTACCGGTGCGTCATGCCCGGCTGTCCCGCGGTGACCTGGTGAACTATTCCGGCGTGGCCGGAGACGCCAACCCGATTCACTGGGACGAGGGCATCGCCAAACTGGCCGGACTGCCCGATGTGATCGCCCACGGCATGCTCACCATGGGGTTGGGTGCCGGCTTCGCCTCCGCATGGTCGGGAGACCCCGGCGCGGTCACCCGCTACGCGGTGCGGTTGTCCCAGCCGGCGATCGTGTCGGCCGCAGAAGGCGCGGACATCGAATTCAGTGGCCGCATCAAGTCTCTGGATCCCGATACCCGCTCCGGTGTTGTCGTGGTCGCCGCGAAGTCCGACGGCCGGAAGATCTTCGGCCTGGCGACATTGAACGTGCGATTCCGCTGACCTGGCGGCCTTGGCTGCGGCCGCGCCGGATTTCGAAGTCGGCCAGTTCGGCCGCGGCGCAACACTTCTGAAATTCAGCCTACGCAGTCGGCTCTGCCGCTTTCGTGTTCGGCCAGTTGCGCCCGCATCGTGGATGGGCGCCCTTGGCGCAGTCGGCACGCACTGTAACGACAGCACCCCGGGAGTGGACGGCCGACGAGCCTTTTCGTGCGGCACTTGGTCAGGAACTCGGCACGCTTGGCGTAGCGTTGAGCCGTTTCCAACGTCACCTCACCACGTTCCGTCAGGAACCGCATCTGAACCCGCATCGCCGAGCTTGACCACCGTCTTCGGATCTACTGGCAAGAACGGTTCCTCCTCGCCACCAAGCTTCTCGCCGACGGTCTTGACCTTCGCCAGGATCTGCGATGGCGCCAGATCCCGCGCGTCGGCGTCGTAGTAGTCGAACCACGGCAGCCCGGCGCTGACGTAGGCGTCGCGGTCGACCGGAGTCGGGGGCGGCACCTCTCCGGTAATGGCCGTCCACTGCGCGGCCGAGCACAAGTTAACGAACACCCGCTGGGCACCACCCTCGTCGTAATCAGCGAGCGGGCGGCCATCGGTGTACACCTCCTGGCGCATCCGCCCGCCGGCACCGAGCCCCATGTCCGCAGAACCGATCGCATCCGGGCACGCCATCGGTGCCATGTCGAAAGCCACCATCCGGTGCGCGGCGCGCCACGCCTCGAGCGCCTCTTCGGTCAGACCCACGGCCCGAAGTTGCACCCCACCGTGGGCCTCCTGCCCAGTCACCTGTCCCTCGACCGTGGCTCCCGACCCGAGCGGGATGGCAACGAACTGGCGGATGAAACCATCGCCGGCGTTGATCCCGTCCAGCCACGGCTGATCCGGCAGCACAACATAGTTCTGCGGATCCTTGACCAGGTGCTCGAACCACCCCAGCCCACTCACCGCGCACACCTTGCCGACCCCGATTTGCAGCGCCGCGGGCTCAGCAGCATCGAAGGACAGCCACATCGCCTCGCGTTGGTAGATCGGCAGCATCACCCCACCGCGGGCCAGCCACCCGGCTGGGGCGGTGTCGGGATAGTCCTGCACCCGCCGCAACGGAAACCGCCCCAAGCCGGGCGGCAGGTAATGCAAACCCGCTTCGGGAATCCGCAGCGTGCGCTGAAACCCGACCGTCACCGGACCCATCACCAACTGGTCGCTAACGATCTTCACCGGTGTCTTGTCCGCCATGATTCCTCCCATCGGTTGTCTCTATGTTGCGAGTATCTCTAGCAGTAGCCGCCGACAAAGATGCATCGGCTCGTTGTGTCGGCGGTGGCAGATAGCGTCAGCCGCGTGGAAAACACA